>CAZXHW010000942.1:0-1307 GCA_964639915.1 uncultured Heliomicrobium sp. | reverse complement strand
AGTTCAAACGCCGGAATGAATAAGCTTGAACGGCTAAGCGGTGCGGCGTTCGAAATCCAATACATGGAAATGATCAGCGATCATCACGCTGAGGCTCTTAAAGATTCCACCGACTGCCTCTTGCGGGCCTACCATAAAGATCTTCGAGATTTGTGTGAGCGCATGATCAACGCGCAAGCTCACGAGATCAATGTTTTTCGCACTTGGCTATGCCAGTGGTACGCTCGCTGTGAGGTTGTTTAAAAAGAGGCGCAAGGCCTCTCTTGAAACAGCGCATTGACTTGAACGCCTCTGCCACGTACATTCAAAGCATGAGGAAAGGCCGGATCATTTCGACATTGATCATCGCCATGATCCTCATTCTGCGTGGTCGCGACTGCGTTCCGTTGTTGTTTGCGATTCAGCAAACCAAGGATTGTTGTACCAAAGGCAAGTGCAGGCGCTCGCAAAAATCTGACCCGTGCTGTCAAACCAGCAGTGCGGATTCTGTCCAGCACTTCCAGGCTCAGGAGAAGGTTTCCCTTCCGACCTTGACTCAAGTGGATTCCATCGCAGTGGAGGTGTTCTGGAGCGCCCTTACTCCGCCCTCGTCCCGAGCGACTCATTATCGACACTCGCGCCTCTATACTCCGGTCCGATTGCCCGGCGCTTACTCTCACTTTTGATCTAAACAACCACCGCCTAAAGGCGGTCGGTTGGGTTGCGACTGAAAGTCGCGGGTTGCGGCTAAAGCCGCCTGAAGGTCCCCCCGCCTGAGAGCCGGCTCAAGGCTTGGTCGGCGCGTCGGCGCTGTGATCTTGAACCCTTGATCATCTTCGTCCCACTTCTGGTTCTCGATGTACTCCTGGATCGTCTTCTCGTCTACGGCGCCGACCGTCGCGCAAAAGTACCCTCGCGCCCAAAGGTGTTGGCCCAAGTACCCCTTTCGAAGTTCCTGAAACTGAGTGTTGCGTCCAGCGACTAGTCTTCTCGTGAGGTGTCGGACTTACCAACCCAGACTGCGCGCGGCCGCCAGAAGTTCATCGTACGCCCCTCTCCCCTCTCGCGGTTCAGCACGAGTCCCAGGCAGCTCACGGTTCTCGTGATGCCGACAAATCCGTTCGTTTTGATCGGAACGTATTTGCTGTTTCTGGCAAGAACGGTTTCCGAGAAGCCGGCATGGGCCTAGCATTACTTAGTTGTCGCTACCATTGCAGCTAGCGTTGAGAATTTCGCACAAACGATCCCATCCGATTCCCCGCGTCGCTGCTGCTTCTGTGTCCATTTTTAGCGACGGGATCAAGTTTGAATCTACGCAGCCGGAGAGC
>CAZXHW010000941.1:0-3201 GCA_964639915.1 uncultured Heliomicrobium sp. | reverse complement strand
CCTTCAGCCATCATCTAAAGTGTATTGAGTATCTTAGAACCCCTTTGCTTTACGGCAAACGAATTGCGAATTTGCTTTAGCAGTAGTGCCGAAATACTCGATTAAACACTTGCAACAATGCCACGACATTGACTGTTTTGTCAATATCGAATCCGAACCGCCACTGCCCTAAAAATGAAAGATATTCTGCAAATTTGCAGTAAAAACCTTCCTCACTAGGTCCTCTTTTTCCTCAGACATTTCCACAGGCTGTGTAAAATACGTTATATTCTGGACGCAAAGCATGAGTGAGGACAAAAACATGCCCTTCTTGTCAATTATCATCCCCGCTTATAACGAAGAGCAGCGGTTGGGTAAAACCTTATCTAAAACGCTTCAATACCTGGCGACCCAGGAGTATACCTCTGAAATTATTGTGGTGGACGACGGGTCACAGGATCGTACTGTCGAAATTGCTCAGCAATTCCAATCCCTTCCCAAAGAAAAAAGCACAGTGATTGTGGTGAAAAACCCAGGTAATCGTGGTAAGGTTATGCTGTCAGGAATGGGATGCTGCACGCCAGGGGAGAAGTCCAGTTGTTCTTTGATGCTGATCTGGCGACGCCATTGGATCAAATCCCGAAAATTATCCAACCAATTCTGAAGAACGAATATGATGTTGTTTTTGGCTCACGAGCACTACAAGAAGCGGTCATTCAGGTCGAGCAATCCTTCTTGCGACGACTCCGTGGTAGAGGGGGCAATTTGGTTATTCAGCTTTTGACGGGGATGAGCATTAAAGATACGCAATGTGGCTTCAAAGCCTTTCGTCGGCAGGCCTCACAAACTATTTTTCCGCTACAACAGATTGAGGGGTTTGGGTTTGATCCTGAAATTCTTTTCATTGCGAATAAACAAGGGTGGCGATGGAAGGAGACACCAGTTGTCTGGCGACACGTGGAGGGATCAAAAGTCACGATGCTTTCGGCTTCTCTCAGCGTACTAACCGAAGTATGTAAGATTCGGTGGAATGATTTTTTAGGAAAATACGATTCGCAAAAACTTACGGAAGAAGCGAGGCTGTAATTATTGATGAAACGGCTCAACGTAAATATTGATCATATTGCTACAATTCGCCAAGCGCGACGAACTAATGAACCTAATCCAGTTTCGGCTGCAGTGATTTGCGAATTAGCCGGCGCAGATGGCATTACCACCCATCTGCGTAGTGACCGGCGCCATATTCAGGATTATGATCTCATTGCGCTCAAACAAGTGGTCGTTACGCACTTGAATGTGGAGATGGCAGCCACAGACGAGATGGTGGAAATTGCCGCAAGGGTAAAGCCTGACGTTGTCACACTCGTGCCAGAACACCCACAGGAAATCACTACCGAGGGCGGACTTAATGTTCTCGCCAACCTCAGAGATATAAAGAAGGCAGTGGAAGCATTGAGAGCGGAAGGGATATTCGTCAGCCTCTTTATCGATCCCGACATAAAACAAATTCGTGCGGCGGCAAAATTGCAGGTATTTCAGGTCGAGCTTTGTACGGCAAGCTATGCACATCTTTGCGAAGCTCCTGGTAGTGCGACAGTCAGAAATCTCAAAGAAATTACTGCCGAAATCGAACGCCTAAAAAAAGCATCCAAGGTCGCCGCCCAAGCCGGGCTCAATGTGGCTGCGGGTCATGGGTTAACGTATCGAAACGTTATTCCCATTGCACGCATTCACGAAATTGAAGAATTCAATATTGGCCATAACATAGTTGCCCGTGCAGCCCTGACGGGTTTAGATCATGCTGTGCGCGAAATGGTTACGGTGATTCGTAACGCGTAAGGGATGAAGAGGAACCTGCTACATCTTGGTTTATTGGTGTTTGTGCTTCTTTCCGGTTACTGGTGCGCAGAATCAAAATCGCTTAACCCACAAACCAAACCCGAGAAAAAGCCTACTGAAAAACCGCTGCATTTAACATCATACCTCGTACTTATCTCTATTGATGGTTTAAGAATCGAAGATTTGCAGAACGCTAAACTAAATCTTCCAACCTTGAGGTGGTTGCGAGAACGTGGGACAACGGTGCTATCAGTAGAGAGTGTTTATCCCTCTCAATCGCTACCCGCGCATGCCACCATATTGACGGGGATGTATCCGTCTGATCACGGCGTATATTCGGACGCCAAGACCAAGGAAAAAGACGATTCCGCAGCAGCCATCAAACCTTCGACAATTTTGCAAGTCGCCAAGCGTAGCGGGGTGAAAATCGGGGCATCGAACTTTCCTTTTAGCAAAGGGGAAGCAGTAGATTTTAACTTGCAAAACCTGAACGCTACGCTGGCTGCGGCGGAAAAAAATCCTCCGCAGCTTCTGCTCCTCCGTTTTGAAGAAATTGCCAACTCAATCCAACAATTCGGACTGGGTTCGGTCGAAGCCCAAGCCGCACTAATTTCGATTGATGAGTCGCTCAAGAGTTTGGTTGAATCCATCGAACGAGCAGGGCTAACGAACGAAATAACGTATCTCATCGTATCAAGCCACGGCTTTGCAAAAGTGCAGCAGGAATTTCGTCCCAATGTGATTTTGGCAAAGAAAGGGCGATTAACGTTGGATGCCAAGGGAAATATCGCATCCTGGGAAGCAATGGCGCGTACTTTCGGTGGAGCGGCGGCGATTTATTTGAAAGACGCAAATGATGAAGTGAAAGCCAAGGAAGTCCAGGCGATTTTTGCAGAGGTACATAAGAACGAGGCCAGTCCGATCTGGCGTGTAATCTCTCGCCAGGACGCGGCCAAACTTGGTGCTGATCCACAGGCCGCATTCTTTATCGAAGCGGCTCCCGGATTCATTTTTTCAGAGCAGGCCGCAGGGAAAAAAATTACTGAGAAATTGGGCAAAGATGCGATCCAGGCAGTTTCAGGGTATAGCCCTTCCCGCTCAGAAATGCGTGGCATCTTGATCGGCAGTGGAAAGGGCATCAGGCCACAAACGACGATTGAGTATGCGCGTTTGATTGATCTTGCACCAACGATGGCACGGTTGCTCGGATTGGAACTGAAACCGACTCGCGGGCATGCCATTTCAGAAATGATTCTTCCAACCAACCCCAAATAGCCTGAAATATTATGTGGTGTCATCGTTGCGGAAATGTCCTCCTGCCGGAAAGCAAATTTTGTAATGCCTGCGGCACAGGAATCGCTGAGGTGCCGGAAAAAATTTGGC
>CAZXHW010000940.1:0-3202 GCA_964639915.1 uncultured Heliomicrobium sp. | reverse complement strand
CCAAATGGCAATTCATATTGCGTGCTCAGGTTCCACTGATGCACGGTCGGCATTTGATAGTTCGGATCAAAGGCCGCGACAGGTGGTGAATTTCCTAACAACGCGGCGGGCAGGGTGAAGAAAGACGAGGGTTTCGTCGTCGGTGCTGCCAATGCGTAGGGAAAGCCTTCCCCAATACGTTTGTCCGAAGGGACGCTGCCGCAACCCGGCGTTGGCGTGGTGCCAACGGTGGTTTGACAGGTCGTAACCAATCCTGGCGGACGTCCCATCACTGCCGTCACTTGGAAGGAAGAAACCGGGTCGTACGCAATGCCATAGCCCGTGCGGAGGACAAACTTGTTGTTCTTGCCCGGGCTCCAGGCAATCCCCAGGCGTGGACCGAACGCGAGCGCGTGGTCATCGGTGTAGAAGCTCTTACCCTGGCCATAGGTCACGAGCCCTTGCGAGCCGTCAATCGGTTGATTGGCGATATAAACCCGCTTGGCAGCTTCCTTCGGCGGCGAGTTCAGCTCCATGCGAAGGCCGTAGTTGAGCGTCAGATTCTGACGAACTTTCCACTCGTCCTGCACATACGCGTTGTACTGCTTGATGCGCGTGCCGACGTCGAAGAGCGAGACTTGACCGTTTTGCACAAACGGCAGGAACGCGTCGCTCTTGATGTCGCCGATGAAGGTTTGCGTGATGCGTGCTGGAATGCCCAACACATCGTTGATGGCGCTGCGCAAACGGGTCAAATCCGTCGCGTTGATGCCAGTAGTCGTGTTGGCCGGAATCGTCGGGGGCAACAGCGTCGCGCTAAACGAAAGTGACGGCGTCACGTTGATGCCGCCGGGTTGGCCACGCTGATCATTATGCTGATAAAAGCGAATGTTCAGGCCCGCCGCGAATTGATGCGCGCCTTTTACCCACACAAGGTTGTCCATCAGTTGCGGCGTCGTCACCCCACGCGCCGTGCGTGGGGTGTTGATGTACGGCAAGCTTGCCAGATTGAAGGTAAACGGTACGATGTTCGGGAAGTCAGGGTTTGCTTCGCCCTGTGTAAACAGGAAGAAGAAGCGAGCGAACCCGACAATCAATTCGTTATTGACGTTCGGTGTTAATTGCGAGCGCCAGCCGAGCGCCAGGTTCTTCGACGCGCGGAACACTTCGCCCAGAGGCGCAAAACCGGGAAACACTTGCGGGCGTCCGTTGAGTGGATCGCCTTTCTTGGTGTTCTGATCGGCATAAAGGAAGCGGCCAAAGAACGTGTTCTTGTCATTGATCGTGTGGTCAATGCGGATGGCAAAGTTTGGACCTTGATTCTCCGTCGGCGGATTCCACGCGTAGGTCGCTGTATTCAATCCATCACCCACCGAGTAATCATTCGGTTTGGGGTAAGAATTGAAGAGTTTGGCAATCACAGGATCAATACCGATCTTGCGTGGGTCATTGGCGAAGATGTCGTAGGTGGCGATGCAACCAGTGTCGGTCGCACTCGTACATTCGCGCACACCGGAAGCCAAGGCTCCTGTACGACGATCCACGAGCGAAGGACTGTTGCTCCCGCCTTTGAGGTAACGATATTTGCCGGAAAGCAACGTCGGCGTATAAATCACGGGGAACCCAAAGGTCTGGTCAATCGGCTGCGTGAATTTCACGTTCTGGCCCTGCCAGCTTCCGAAGAAAAACGTTTTGTTCTTGATAATCGGGCCGCTGCCTTCCGCGCCAAATTGATGCAGCTTGATTTCCGGCTTTTGCGTGCCGCGCGCGTTGGCAAAAAAGTCATTCGCATTGAACGCGGTATTCCGCGCGTACTCCCAAAGGGTACCGTGAAAGGAGTTCGTCCCGCCGCGCGTGGCAATCGAAATCGAAGCGCCACTGTTGCGCCCTTCTTCCGCCGTCGCGTTGTTGGTCGTGACTTTATATTCCTGTACGTTGTCTGGGTTGATGCGATAGAGGTTGGACACCGGATTCGGCACGGTGGATTCGTTGGCTTCGATACCATCAATCGTCACATTGAACGCACGGTCACGCGAACCATTAACGTGAACACCAGAACCTGCGCCGCCGAATGACCGCTGCGTTACCCCTGGTTCGAGCGTAATCAGCGTCAGCGGGTTGCGCCCGTTAAGCGGCAACGTTTCGATGGCCTTCTGTTCCACCACATTGCCGATGGTGGCATTGCTGGTTTGCAAACGTTCATAACCACCTTCGATGTTGACGACTTCATTGGCTTGTCCGACTTCCAGCGCAATGTCCACCACGCCGGGCGTGCCAACTTCAATAACATTGCCGGTTTTGTTGGTAGTTTTAAAGCCGGTCTTTTCGACATTGACTGCATAACTGCCAACCGGCAAAGAAGCGAAGGCATACAGCCCTGCTTCGGTGGTAACTTGGGTATAGGTAACGCCGGTGGCTTCATTTTTGGCAGTCACTTTCGCGCCGGGAATCACCGCGCCTGTGGCATCTGTCACAGTGCCGGAAATGCGCGAGGTGCTGGTCTGCGCCAAAGCTCCGACCAGCAACAAGCTCATCAGCAGCAGATTGCAAACGACTTGGCTGTATTTACTCAAAGACATAAACGCTCCTCATTGGTAACTAACATTGATTTGCTAACGAACATTTATATGGAAGGGTACGCTTGCGGCAAAGAATGGTACCTATTACTTCCAAAACTCATGCAAGAGTGCAAGGAACCAACACTGCTTAGGAAAACTGTTGGGAATCTCTGCCAGGGAAGCGCCCTGACACCTTGGAACAGCTTTCTTAGAAGCAACTTGCATTCCAGTGAAAGAATTCTTCCGCAGTTGGTCTACCCAACAGTAAAACCACAATGAATTGCAGTAGCCAGGCACCGGCACAAACGATGTTTCTTTACTTGTTTCTATCCGAAAAGTTGAAAACCCCTCCAAAAAACTGAAATTTACACCATTATATTGACAAGGCAAAAGTGGGGCACTAAAGTGCGCTGGTCAGACCAAAATACAACTGGTCTCACGCGGCGAGACTTCCAAACTAAAGAAGGGAAAAATCAGGATTCGGAAATTGAACCCTGACGGTCATGACTCCCAATCACTTTTCACCTACCGACAGCTTGGCTTATGAATAATCATCTTGCGCGTGCCCTCGCCCCGATTGATCGTTCCGGTATTACGGAACTGGTTGTCCAACGCATCAAAGAACTGCTCCAACAAGGCGAACTCAAGGCCGGCAGTCGGCTGCC
>CAZXHW010000939.1:0-3202 GCA_964639915.1 uncultured Heliomicrobium sp. | reverse complement strand
TCTGGACAGGGCATTTTACCCTGGTTAAGTGTCCAGGTTTTGGGGACCACTACAGCCCTCACCCCTCGTCTTTTCTTGACCTTCACCCTCTAGCCCTCGCGATAATAACTGGCTCTCCCCAACTTGATCTCCTTTCCGATGGAAAAGTGGCGGGCAGCAACTGCTGCACTCGATTTCTCCAGGCAAATCGTACGGCACCAAGAAGGAAAGTCACAGGCAAGTTAATCAATGAGGGACCCTGGCCGGTAGGCAACACAAGTTGTCCGGCATTTTGGCAAGAGGCAATGTCGCGATGTTTGTTAAAGATGGGATCGCGTTATTCAGATTAGGTCGTCTCGAATATGGCTCTCAATATGTCTCTGAAGAGCTAGAAGGGCTTGGTAAATGACAATAACTTCAATTACTAGAATAAAAGGTGAGGAGATTGGCTTTACCGACCTCTTGTATTTTGGCAAGCAGTGTGGAGACTCTCACAACCAAATTCAAACCATTGATTTCATTGAAGATAAAGTCGGGACGGCGGGATTCGAACCCACGGCCTCTTGCACCCCAAGCAAGCTCTACCCGATTTTCCCACCCTGTACGACTGTTTCTGATTGTTTCCGGTATTGAAAAATAATGACTTATGGGAATGCCGCCTGCCCTGGTTGTTTCTGTATTGCCCTCTTGTCCTCGCCAATGTGTCCGCACAATGTGTCCGCAGCCTATCTTCCTACCACATCGCATTCGTTGCAAACTTCAGGTTATGAAACGAATCCTATCAAAAAAAGGATTTTGAAAACGCCGCTTCCGGTTTGTCTGGCTTCGGTGTATTGATTGGCCTGGAGGGCGATGAAAATCGAGGTTTAAAAAAGTGAAACCAATAAATACTGACCCGTTGACCCGAACCAATTCGGATGGAAAGCCTTATCAACGCGCCCCGCAAGTCGAGTCCCAGATTGTCGAAGCACTGGCGCTTGACGAAGCCGAACTGGCTGAGAGGCTCGACATTCGGGACTTCAAAACTGAAGGGTACTTTCAAGAGGAATGCCTGGTTTACCTGATTCGCCGGTGCCACAAGGAAGACCGTGGGGATATAGTCAACAAATTGACGGAAAGATTGATTCAAAGATGTGCGAGACACATCAACGACCGGGTGAGTTTTTCGCTCGACCCGGTTTATGTTGACGACTGCTTCCGTGAGGTGATCGCGACCGCGTTCGGGCAGATACTTGATCTCAATTCGGATCACGGGGACTTTGCTCAGGTCAGATTCTGGCTTTGGCTTGATCGTGTCACGTCAAACGCTATGCAGCGCTACTGGAAACGACAGCGCGAAGACTGGGCGACTGATTCGATTGATTGCGACGAGGAAGAGGATGAAGGGAGAAGTCGGGCGTTGCGTCAGAAGCTGGAAGAGGTTGTGAGCAAATCGGTGGCGCCTGACTGGCAGTCCGTGACAACAGAAGCGTTGCGGTTACTCAGTCCAAATGAACGACAAGTATTCCTGCTGCGGCGTCATGCCGAGTGGGAGATTGAGAACCAAAACCCCGATGTCATGACTATCAGCAGGTATTTCAACAGGTCATCCCGCACAATTCGATACTGGCTGACAAGCGCAGAGAAAAAACTGCGAGACTGGCAAGGAGGTCAGCAATGAAAAACCGAAGGGACAATATGTCATTGGATGACGTTCTGGATTATTACCTCACCTCAACCGAAGAAACCGGCAGAGACATTCTTGAGGAGATCGTCAGGCTTTATCCTCAATATGAACTGGAACTGCGAGAGCTTGCTGCCGACCAGAAAATCTTCGGTCGGATTTCACCGCACGAGTATACGGTTGAAGAGGAGCAGTTACTGACGATGCGCGCCGTGAGCGTCGTTCAGAATCTGCTATACCAGCAGCGTCAGGAGAAAGCATCAGACGCAACGAATGAAGAAGTCTTTACCGGGGTGCGAGATGAAATCGAAAAACGCTACGCATCCGCCGAAGAGTTCTACGAAAAGACGTGGTTAAGCGAGGGGATTATCTGGACACTCGACGACCGGCAAGTTCACTTTGCGTCTGTTCCACAGAAGGTCATCGAAAACATCGCCAATGCATTGGGAAGGATTGTCTCTACCATTTCTGAGTACTTGCAGGGTGAAATGCTGGTTGCGCCATCTCATTACAAGGCAGAACACGCGCCAAAAGCTTCTGGACTATGCGACTTCTCCGAACTGGTCCAGATGGATCCGGACCTTAGTGAAGAGCGGAAAGAATTCTGGCTGTCGCTGTCGCCAAAGCATGAGGGGGATAAACAGGAGTGAGCGACTGGGAACGGGTGAGACAGTTGGCGAGAGAGTTTCACGTTGAGGTGTGCGATCACGGCGATGAGAAGTACGCCCTCGGAGCATCGGCCGAAGTGTTGCTGTCAAAAGCCCTGCTGATGACCGGAGTCAGAGTAAAAGGCTATCCCAAAAAGCATCCACAGTTGCGCGGCGCGCTTGCCAGGTTCGAGCGCAACACGATTCTATTCGACAACAGTGTTGACAGGTGGCTTGCGTTATATCACCAGGCACACGAGTTCGCACACATTCGGCTTGGGCATGGAGCAAGAGACTGTTCATCCACGGATATTGACTGCGAAGCGGCGGAAGACAGGCTGCCGCTGGGCGTGCATCGGGTTGAAGGGTATAGCCCGCACGAACGGCTTGAATGCGAGGCCAATGTCTTCGCCCGCGAATTTCTGCTGCCTTGCGATGTACTACAACGACGGTTCATCGACGATGGTCTGAACGCGCAGCAGATTGCCGACGAGATTGGCGTTTTGATTGGGATGGTCATTCATCAGCTAGCCCGTGCCTTGCTTACGCCAACGGGCAAACCTGAAAGCAGGAAGCTGGCATCCGGCTCCCTGACGCTGGATGAAAGCCAGCGGAATGCCGCCGAGGCATCCGAAGGGCCGTTACTGATTGACGCGGGACCAGGAACGGGCAAGACGCGAACGCTTGTTGGCCGTCTCATTTACCTGCTCAAAAACAACGTCTCTCCCCAAAGCATTCTGGTTCTGACTTTTTCCAACAAAGCCGCCGAAGAATTACGTGACCGCGTCGGGCTGGCGGCGCCGAATGCCGCACAGTTAATCAGGATTGAGACGTTCCACTCTTTCGGACTGGAGTTGCTCAGAAAGTACGGCGCCAAGATCGGCCTTCCCGGAGATCCTTCCATTATTGACCC
>CAZXHW010000938.1:0-3205 GCA_964639915.1 uncultured Heliomicrobium sp. | reverse complement strand
CGGATGACCGCGGTTATGACTGCTCCGGTTTTGTCTGGCGGGTTTTTCAGGATGCCGGAGCCAGTTTTGAGCGGGTTGCTGCCCGCACATTATGGGATCAACTTCCGGAAGCGACAGCCGAAGAAGTCGCCCAGTTTGGGACGCTGGTCTTTTTTAACGGCCTGAAGCACGTTGGGATTGTGAAGGATGCGGCGAGTTTTTATCACTCTTCACGGTCCGAGGGAGTGACGCTTTCAAGCTTTGCCGGATATTGGGAATCGCGCATTACCGGTTATCGCCGGGCACCTGCGCCATTGACAACGCCAGTTCCAAAACCTCCAAAAATGATAACGTCAGTTACCTGCGAGTGAGTTGAGCAATCTGGCGGTGAATTTAACTTGTTTGCCGCCAGATTGTTCTTCAGTTCTGATTCTGTCCGCTTCAAACTGAAAGAGACATTTCCTTTGCGAAGCTCTAATTTTTTTGGTGACAGATTAATCGTTTGCCGCTAATATTCGCCCGCCTCGTACCCCAGATACTCATCAGACCCCTTTCTTAACAAAGCCCTCTTGCAAAAAGCCCTCTTTTCGCCCTCTTAAAGTGGTTCGTTGTCAATTCACCTCACCGATCTAGCCGACCCCTTTCGACTTCAAATTCATTAAGGAGTAATCGAACTATGCGACGAGCATATCGGCTAGTAGTGTGTCTGTTGGCTCTCTCTATAACGATTGTATTGGCCAGCCTGGAGACAAAAGCGCAAGATCGTATACGGATTTCCGGACGCAGTCTTTTGCTGAATAGCATTCATTCTGGCGATCAACCTTGGTCTTTCCGGCCAAGTCCGAGTAGCGCAACTTCCAAACCGTATTCGCGCAACGGCTCAAATCGTCGCGAACGCGAGGCGAAAGCACAAATCGAAACGGTGCTTTATTCGGCGATTCAAGACCGCTTGGGTGTGCCGTATCGCTCAAGCGGGACGGATGATCGTGGTTACGATTGTTCAGGTTTTGTCTGGCGAGTTTTTCAGGAAGCCGGAATTGATCTGACCCGCACCTCTGCTCGAACGCTTTGGAAATCATTGCCCGAGGCGACCGAAGACGAAGAAACCGAGTTTGGCACACTGGTTTTCTTTGAAGGACTTACCCATGTGGGAATTGTGCGTGATGGATATTCGTTCTATCACGCTTCTACCTCGCAAGGCGTCGTTCGCTCGTTTTACTCAGGGTACTGGGAAGACAAAGTGATTGGTTTTCGGCGAGTGCCTTTGCCAAAGAATAAGGAGGTCGCCAGAAAGTAAATTTGCAGAAAGATAAAGTAAAAGGCGGATTTGGTCTTCAAAACCAATTCCGCCTTTTACTTTTGGGCTAGATTGTTTTGGCCAAAAAGCCAGGAGACTTCGCTTTCTTTTCGCGCGAATCCCAAACGACCACAATTTTATCAATATTGACGTAGGCAGTTTCGTCGTCCTTTTCCAGGTGAAGAATGTTGCCTTCGACACGAGCCACTTTGCCGCTCAGGGTGACGCCCTGGCATTGAACTTCGATTTCTTTGCCTATTCGGCCTTCCAGAAAATTCCGCACGGTTGTTACTCCTTCAAAAACTGAGTTGTGATTTTGCAGCGGCGCGATTCTAACCGATAGACGCTCTGCCGCAAAAATCGGATTTCCGAAAAAACTTCGAACTTATTCCGATTTTAGCCAAATGTTTTCTCACTTCTTTGCTTGCTTAGGAGGAGGAAAGTTATGGAAATCATCTTTTTCCTGACTCCATGTTTTCTATTGATCTGGGCGTTGCTGGTTTGGCGAGATGTTGCTCGCCGGGACATGGGCCAAGGGACGCCTTCCCGCCTTGCGGCTTTTCAGTTCGACGGGTTATTTGCCGAACAACAAGCCGAAGAATCCAGACAATTGGCCATTGCCGAAGCCAGGCTTCGGGAGGAAGAACTTCGCCAACGGCTGCTCACTCGTGCGGCTGAAGGCGAAGAAAGTGCTCTCGACGACGCCAACAAGCTCGGCGATGCACTGTTTTACGGCGAAGTTCTTCAGGCTTTGGCCGAGCAGGCGAATGGCGGTTCTGAAGTTTTGCGCTCCATTGCCGAATACATCGTGGACAGCCAGGAACTGCGGTCAAGCAGTGAATTCGCTGAAACGATGTTTGGAGTTTGGCGGGCGCCGGTCAATCAGCGGTCGCTGGCAGACATGCTTTATCTGTCTGCATTAGCTGACGATCCGGCGGTGTTCAGACGCGCGATCAATGAAGCCTTGAAGCTCTGGCGTAACGATCTGCGGACAAAAGTCTCGGCCAAAGACTTTCTAGCGACGGTCGAAAGCGCCTACTGGTTGGTGTCCGGAGAAGTCAGATATTCCGGTTCCGGTTTCCTCCTCAAACAAGCCATCGCCGATGTTCGCCGCCAGCTAGCGGGGGCGAATCGGTGGTCGGCTTGAGACGAAACACTCCCTTTTCCGCTAGCTGCAAAGGACAGTTATGAACTCCGATTTTTTGCAATCGCCTTTTCTAATTGCTACGGCGATTGTTTGCGTAATAGTTGTGCTGTACGTAATGAGCAAGATTTTGGTCAACGTCGGCGCCAAGGAAATTGCGATCAAAGAGCGTCGTTACATTGGTCGCAAAATGCCTCCGGGACGCGTTGTCGCTACCGAAGGCGAAGTTGGCATTCAGGCCGACGTGCTGAAACCCGGCTTGCACATCATCAAATACCCGTTTGAGCGCGTGGTCAGCAAAGTGCCGCTGATCGAAATCGGTTCGGACGAAATGGGCATTGTCGAAGCGATTGACGGCGAGCCGTTGCCGTCGGGCCGTATTTTCGCACCGGACCGCGCCCAGAACGCGCATAACAACTTCCAGGACCCGATTGCCTTTATTAAGGAAGGCGGCGTCAAAGGCATTCAAATGCGTTCGCTGCCGCCGGGGTTGTGGCCGATTCACCCGTATCTGTTCCGCATCTCGATTGCGAAAGCGACAATGATTCCACAAGGCAAAGTCGGTTTGGTCAACGCTGCCGATGGCGCATCACTCGATCAAGGCAGATTGATTGGTCGCAGCGTCGAAGGTCACAGCAACTTTCAAAATGCCGAACAGTTCATTGCCGCTGGTGGACAGAAAGGTCCGCAAGTAGACATTCTGACGCCGGGCACGTACCGCATTTTGACCAATTCCGTTTCGCTGGATGACAACAGTGTCAAACCCGGTTTGTTCTCGCTTCAAC
>CAZXHW010000937.1:0-3206 GCA_964639915.1 uncultured Heliomicrobium sp. | reverse complement strand
CGCGCGGTGTTGATCGCCCAAGGACCGCAACGCGATCCCGCAGGCATCTTGGCCGCAGCACTCGCGTCGGCCAGCGTGAGCACCGGCTGCAGTGCCGCGAGGCCCGTCGCCAATTCCTTGGCGCTCCACCAAGTGTTGTGGCAATCGCAGTATTTGATGGCGGCGAAAGCAAAACACCGCTTTCTGGCCACTTGATTTGATACAGATAGGTTGTGCCCGGCGTTAAGTTTGAATCAACGAACTGGTTTGGCAGCAGACTGACAGCGGTTAGAAAGTTGAAGCCTTGTGGTTCGGCTGCTGTGGTTCGGTAGATACGAACCGTAGTTATCCGTTTGGTTGTCCGAATTTGCCAGGATAGCTCTATCTGCGTTCCTGAAACTGTCCTTGCAATAAGAATTTCATTTCCCTGTGGAGTCGGATTGGGACTCGGCGTTGGCATCGGCGTCGCGGTCGGCGCTGGGGTTGGGGTTGCGTTCGGAGTTGGCGTTGGATTCGGCGTTGAAACAGGAGTTGGCGTGGGCAACGGACTTCCTGATAATCCAACGGAAACAGTATTTGATGGGCTGGACAGCAAAACTCCTCCAGCCCTTACAGTCTTCACCAAATACAGATAAGCCCCGCTTGGGTTTACAGTTGAGTCAACATAACTCCTGGCATTGTCGGCTAGCGAAGCGACCATTTCGAAGTTATCAGGTGTCGCGGCATCTGTGCGATAGACTCTAATTGAAGAATTGGACCCAGGATTGGTGATGCTCCAAGTCAATCTTACTTGAGCCGCCGAAAGCACTTCCGCTGAAAGGCTAATCGTTTGGATCGGTCCCGCAAAAACACTTTTGTCCAAGATGGCAAGATTACCGAAAACCATCGCAAAGCTGATTATGACAACCAAAGCTTTTGACAATTCCGGACCAAGCCAGCGAACCACTCTACTATTCCGCATCACTACCGATGTTTTATATTTGCCCACAGGCAATATCACTTGTTTATTTGGCACCATTTTAATTTCCTCTTTCATCGAACTACGCTCAATATCTGAGTAACTGAGTAAGCCGCTCTGTATTTTGCGTTAAACAGGCACACCTATAGCTATTGCTGGCTATTTCAATTTAGCCAACAACAATACCGCCACCTCAAAGAACATCACCGTGTTCCTTAAAGCAGTTATTAAATACAGTCGGGGTTCGGAATAACTTAACTCGGGGCTGGCACTGAACAGTTATCTATTCTGACTAACATTTTACCAATTCCAAGGCACACCTCTCCCAGCCTGTTTTTTTCACAGGCCATGTTTTGACTAACTTGCAGCAACTGGGCAAACTTCTGCCTGCCTCATCGCTTGAAGCAAGGTCAACAAACTTAGATTAACTAATCAGATTATTTTTTGATGCATTCGCCGCTTGGGTGTGTAGCCAACGGGGGTAATAGAAGGGCTGATATAAATAATGTAGTTAAATTATTGGCGATGCATTATCTTTCTGATCGCTATGCTTTTAGCATCGGCGAAATCCGTATGAGCGAAGTAGCAACAAATACTTAGCCACAAAAGGATGCGTCCGATGAACGACTTCAATGAACTAAAAGTGATCTTACGGTGAGTTTGAAGGGCAAATGCCTGAAGAACTCAGGCGGGATGGGATGCTCAAAGACAAAGATTAAATACTACGCTCATTAGTTAAGTGTCAAGCATTAAAACCATAGTAACTAATAAATTTAGCTTCTGTGGTAGCTTCCGGAAAAAATTACCATGTGAGCCATAGTGCTATGCCTGATCAACGTACAGAAAGAGTTAGGTTATTTCCAGGCGCAATAACAAACAAGCCGGATGATTTGAACTTAAGCTCAAATCATCCGGCTTGTGAAGACAACTTTCGGACGTCCTTACTTGAAATAATTCGCGTTGATTTCAATGTAATTCTGCCACTGTTCCGGCACATCTTCATCGCGGTAAATAGCCTCAACCGGGCAAGCAGGCTGACAAGCCCCACAATCAATACACTCATCGGGATGGATGTATAGTTGCGTAGCCGCTTCAAACTCTCCTTCGTCCTTTCGTGGGTGAATACAATCCACGGGACAAACCTCGACACAAGCTGTATCTTTCGTACCAATGCACGGTTCACAAATGATGTAAACTGCCATTATCGCTGTCTCCTTCCTCAAAGATTCGGGTGAAAAATGAAATTTTAGTTTGGAAAATCTCAGTCAAGGGCGACCGAGCGGGTATTGTACTGTAAGACCTTCTGATTGCAAGCCATTGAGCCAATTTGATCAAATCGAAATTTCCAGAATGCGATGCGCCGGCCAAGCGTACGGCGAGCGCATCGCACTTTTGCCAAGCTCTACTTGATATTAATTCTGACTGTATTGGACGGCTTTCCGTCCACCGTCAGTTTAACGTCAACATCACCTTTGCCAATCAGTGCTCGGCTTAAGCGGATGTTTGCCTGATCCAGGCCAACAAAACCTCCTTGAGAGCCCAGGTATGACAATTCAGCATTGGCTCCGCCAACACTTGCCGAAGCATTGGCAAGCGAAGTGCGGAAACGCTCTCCTGTACCGTAAGCAATCAGGAAGACCTGATCGGATTCTGGCCCAAGGTCAATAGGCACGGCGACGTTTCGACCCGTAGCCGTGTCAAAACGGGAAACAGGTTCATAAACCTGTTCGCCATTGCCCCGAACACGGAACACAACGGCAGCAGCAACTCCCTGCCCGTCGGAATTTGCAGAGAAAAGCCCCGGCGCAACGGACGCGATTTGCACGACTCCGGTAGAAATCGAGCCATCACCGCCGGTAATAGTCACGGTTGCAGCTCCATTGGCAGTGCCAGGCGGTATCTGGAAGTTGACTTGGGTTGGCGCTACGAAAAATAGCGGAGCCAGCCGTTCAACGCCGGAAGCGTCACGAACTGCGACAGAAGTGTTTGCCAGCGTTGTCGGCAAAGGAACAGTGCTTCCAACTTGAATACTCGTTGCCAGGTTTTGGCCAAAGGCGGCGGCGATCAAATCGCTGGCCAAAGTATCTCCCTGGAAGCTGGCAGCAGACACGGTTGCCACGGATTTCAGCAAGCTGGCGCTGGAAACTTTGCGGATGCGCTGATTGTTGAAATCAGCTATATACATATTCCCTGCACGGTCGAAGGTCACGTCATTCGGGAATGCCAGTTGCGCGCCCAGCGGCGAGCCGCCATCTCCGCTGAACCCGCC
>CAZXHW010000936.1:0-3207 GCA_964639915.1 uncultured Heliomicrobium sp. | reverse complement strand
CGACCCAGCGGCTGGTTCATGTCCGTGATTAAAGCCGTGACGCGCTTGCCCATTCGACGGCCAATATCTACCAAAGCCTCAGCGAGTTTTTTCGAATCTTCGAACTCGCGCATAAACGCGCCGTTGCCGGTTTTCACATCCAACACCAGTCCATCAATACCTTCGGCCAGCTTCTTCGACATAATCGAAGCGCAGATAAACTGGCGGGATTGAACCGTCGCTGTTACATCGCGCAGGGCATAAAGCTTTCGATCCGCCGGGGCGATTTCTTTTGTCTGGCCGATCAGCGACAACCCACAACGCGCCAGCACATCCTTGAATTCAGTCAGCGACAGATTGGTTCGGAATCCCGGAATGGCCTCCAGTTTGTCTAGTGTGCCTCCGGTATGAGCCAGCGCGCGACCTGAAATCATAGGCACGGCGACTCCGCAAACCGCTGCAATCGGAGCAATAACCAGCGAAGTTTTGTCGCCCACGCCGCCGGTTGAATGCTTGTCCACTTTTGGCAGTGGCACGTGATCGTGCGTCAGCACGTCGCCGGAATAGAGCATTTCTTCAACCAATGCGACGGTTTCGGCTTCGGTCAAACCGCGCAGGAATCCGGCCATCAACCACGCAGCCATCTGGTAATCGGGAATTTCGTCGCGGGTATAGCCGCGAATCAGGAAGGCAATTTCATCGCGTGTCAGCTCTTTGCCGTCGCGTTTCTTTTCGATCAGATCTTGTGGACGCATAAAACTCAGTTTGCTGATTTCAGCTCTTCGATCAAGCCTGGAAGCTCGCGGATGCTGGAAAGCTGCATGAAATCTTTGCCTGCAAGCTCTTCTTCGGGGACGATTTCATGTTCCCAGGTGGTTTCATAAGGAATGTGAACCGCTCGTCCGCCGATTTCCAACACGGGCAGAATGTCTGATTTCATTGAATTGCCAACCATCAAAAATTTTTGCGGGTCAAGTTTGTGTTTGACGGTCAGCCCACGATAAATCTCCGGGGTTTTGGTTCGGACGATTTCGATTTTGCTGAAGCGCTCCGCCAACCCGGAGCGAATGATTTTGGCTTCCTGTTCAAACAGTTCGCCTTTGGTAATCAGCATCAAATCGTGAGTGGCGGAAAGCTGGGTAATGGTTTCTTCGACACCGGGCAACAGCACAACGGGCGCTCTGACCATTTCTCGCGTGATATCAATCATCTGGCCAATTTCGGTTCCACTGATGCGGCCTTCAGTCAATTCAATGGCCGTTTCGATCATCGAAAGCGTGAAGCCTTTGAACCCGTAGCCGTAATGCTCCAGGTTTTTGACTTCGGTTTCGTACATTCGTCGCTCAATCCATTCGGCTTCATGATATTGCGCCAGGATTTCAATTACACGGCTTTGCGTGTCGCGGTAAATGTTTTCGTTGTGCCACAGCGTGTCGTCAGCGTCGAATGCGATTACATCAATTTGATTCGGCATAACTTCTAAACTTCTTATTTTGCCACCTCGATCTTTGCCAGATAGATCGAAGTTTTGCCTTCGTGCGAACTGTAATAGCTCATCCACAGTTTGCCGTTGTGCCAGACAAAGCCGGGATAACTGTTGTCGCCTTTACTTGGCAATTCGACAACGTCGGTCATTTGTCCGGACGCCAAGTCTATCAGACCAATGCCGGTTCGTGTGATGTTGTCTCCGTAAATCCTGCCGCCTGCAATCAGAGACCCATCTGGCAATCGTCCATCTGGCAACCGTAATACTGCCGGCCCGCCGAATTTGTTCTGCCAACCGCTGACGATCAATGGTTTGGTTTTCCAATCGGTGAACGGCGCGCGTGATTGGGCGATGGTGGCATTCGGGGTGCTGTCCACGGAACGCAGCACGACTGTCAGATTGTCTCTGGCGTCAAAGGAAAGCGCGGCTTCGTTCAAGCCTTCCAGGTCTTTCGAGATTCGTTCGTAATGAATGCCGTCGCGGCTGCGAGCGATGGTGGCGAAATTGCGCCGTGTGCCAGGCTCCCAGGAATACGCCGCGCCGTACGCTGTGCCTTTGTGCCAGACGACACGCCACAGCCAACTTCTGGAATTGAATCCTTCCACGCGCTCCAGCTTGCCCCAAGTTTTGCCGTCTTTTGAAAAGCTGACGAAAGAATAAAAGTCGCTTTGCGGATTTCGAGAAAGATCCGCTGCGCCGCAAACCAGCATCAAGCGATTCCCCGGAGCGATGGATAACTTGCCGTCGCGCAAATCTTTGCCTGGCAACTCAACCAGAGCGGCGGATTCCCACGTTTCGCCATCGCGCGAAGTCAGAATCCGTAGTTTGCCTTCACCGTCAGCGTGGCCTTTCCCTTCGCGGAAGATGCAGAACCAGCGATTGCCAAAGCGAATCAGATCAGTGAAGGCGTTGTGTTCGCCTTGATCCCAGATTTTTTTGACCGAAATCAGTTTCAGTTTGGATGTTTGAGCAGTGGCCGAGGCTGTGACACAGAGCGTCAGCAGCGCGAAAATAAAAAACAGTCTGATTCGCATGGTTACTCGCTTTTGAAAATTAGCGCGACGGCTTGGGCAGCAATGGCTTCGCCGCGTCCAATGGCGTCCAGACCTTCGTTGGTTTTGGCTTTGATGTTCAGTTGCACAGGGGCAATCGCCATTGCTTCCGCCAGCTTGGCTTTCATTGCGGGAATGTGCGGCATCATTTTTGGTCGTTCGGCCAGAATCGTCGCATCAACATTGCCAATTGTGTAACCGCGTTCTGCTAGCAGTTCACACACATGACGCAGAAAGACCATGCTGTCAGCATCTTTCCAGCGAGCATCTTTGTCTGAAAAGTGCGTGCCGATGTCGCCCAAGCCCGCCGCGCCAAGCAAGGCATCGGTGATGGCGTGGCTCAGGCTGTCCCCGTCGGAATGGCCGAGCAGCCCTTTGTCGAAAGGGATTTCGACGCCGCCCAGAATCAGCTTGCGGCCTTCGACCAAACGGTGAATATCGTTGCCTATTCCAATGCGATGTGACGGCGAGTTCATTTCTGTGGCGGTTTCCATTGCGATAACGGGCGCTTCATCCCGGGCGAATTCCACTTCACGACGAAATAGGTCGCAGGCGTGTCGCCGACATTGCGAATGGCGTGAAGCTGATTTGACGATTGGAAAATGATAGAGCCGGGGCCGACGCGGCGTTTTTCGCCATTGACTAGCTATTCGACAGTTCCTTCTTTGACCAGGATCAATTCTTCGTCAA
>CAZXHW010000935.1:0-3213 GCA_964639915.1 uncultured Heliomicrobium sp. | reverse complement strand
TGGAAACCAAAATGCGGTTTCGCAACCAGACCAGGATCACCTTCCAGATCCAAGCCAAGCTTTTCGCCGACTCGGCGATAGTTCGCCCGCCCAGTCAGTTGAATCGGCCCACGCCCTCTGTATCTCTTGCCGTCTCCGGCGTACTCATTGCCTAACATCCTGCCCACACCGAACTCCGGCTCATACTTCTTTTGCTGCGCTGTCGGCCCCCAGATTTCTTCCCAATACTTCAGTTCGCCTGACTCGTGCGCAATCTGCGCCAGGAAGCAAGCAATCCGAACCGGCGTATTGATCTCAAAATCGTTAATTACGGCATTGATGGGCCCAATGTAATTCTCGGCTTCATCGGATTGGCGTTTCAGGCGTGGCATCACGGTCTTCAGTTGGGCAAGAGTAAGATCATCCATAGCGACAAAAACAAAAAAAAGAGCGCGAACAGATTCAGACCTTTCGGTCTTTGAAACTATTCGCGCTCTTGGCGTCTCATTGTTGCTCGGGCTCTTTTGGCGTCTAGCGCTCTCCCCCAAGCGATTTTCGGCAATGGCGCAACTGTTTTTGGCGTCTAGCGCTCTCAGCTAAGCCATATCGCGGCGGAGACTACAACACAGGGAAAGAACTTGGCAAGTATTTTTTTACACAGCAATCACACCATAGACGAAATTCACATCACAATGACGGCAGTAATAAATCAGATCAAGCACGCAATCCATGCCACTGTCGGCTTTGATGGCATTCTGAACCATCACATTCATGCGCCGTTTGACCACTTTACCCAATATCGCGTTCCTGCCTTCCTCTGCACAAAACGGGCATCGAATTTCAATTAGCTTTGATCGTACTTCTTTTTCTTTTTTATCGAGGCTCTTTTCCATATATCGCCTACACCTACAGGTTTTGACTTTTGATGGGGCACCATAAAATTCATCTCTAGGTTACGACCGCATTTGCGATCAGTCGGGGATTAGGGGACCAGGGGAAACTATTTACTCCTTGAACACTTTTCCATCGAAAACTAGCACATCCAATACACGGTCCGGCATCAACCAAACCGCCATCACTTCGCGATTCGTGCTTTTCTCGACCGCACGATCTACGGCCGCCTGCCATTCTTCGAATTCCGTGTCATCATCGCTGGGAGCCAGCAGCCGACCAACTTTCCAACAACCAACTTGACTCATACAGCTCCAGTAACCACCTTTATGTCGTAGCGATTCGCCTGCTCGCGCAAATGCTTCACCAACTGCGCGCGTGTATCCGGCTGAAGCTTTTCCAACATCCCGTCCGGCACGGAAACCAAGCAGCTTAGGCAGCGCGATAACATTCCAACTACAGCCTGCGGCACTTCTAAACCGCCTGCTTCGCCAGGAAACTGGGAAACAAATGAAAGTACCTCTAGTGGACTTACATCCACCTCAACATCTTCCCGAATCGAGACCCAAACCTTCATTGCGTTGCCTCCAATGCCTGCCGACCGGCCCGGCGCTTCGCTTTTGCAAATTTTGCAATCTCTCCTGCTGAACAATAGAGAGAGCGCATCGAACCACTTGCCAGATCAAAATACGTTCCAAACCGGCTCAGACCGCCAAAGACGATCCTCAGCAGGAAATCCGTCGCGATGGTAGCGGCCATTTGATTCACGGCCAGGGACTGAGAATTGGCAAGCTGGATCTCTGCGCAGCTCCGCTTGTCGCGGGCAGTCTCTTCCAGTTTCGCGACCAGGAGATCGGGCGCGATCAAACTCGGCGCGGGCAGCGCTCTGCAAATCTTGGCAGACACCATCGCCTCTGCGAGCTGCTTTTGCTGCACAGCCGAACCGAACAAGACTTGCCCGGAGTGTTCCATATTTCCGCAATCGAGCCACCAGATACGGTGCGGACTGTCGTGGCGATTGCGCTCAAGCGCCTTGGCCATTTCCTTACGACCAGCGGCATTGTCAACGCAGCCGATCAGCACCGTGACACTTTCATAGCCATACCAATTTCCACCGTTGATTTTCGACGAATTGAAGCGTTCTCTGCTTACGCGAATATCAATCCCCCAGGCTGCACTCAGCCGACCGGCGAGCGTCGCCGCCTTGTTCTGTCCGAGCTCCGCTTGGCAGAAATTTTGGCGAGGAATGTTTTTATCTTCGACCTCGTCAGGATCAACAAACCATACATTGGCCGTCTTACCCTGTTCCTGAATCACGCGGGCAATCCGTGCCACCGATGGCGCGAGCCAACTTCCGGTACCGCCACAGCCGACAAGAACCAGGTTCCAGGTTTCCGCCGATGGCAGCAACAGAGTCGCAGCTTGCAAAAATGACAGATCAATCGTTGCTACTTTTTCCAGCTTCGACATCTTGTCCAACCTTTCCCTAGCATGCGCCAGGATTTTCAGGGACTGGCCACCCAGTACAAGGCCAACAAATACGCTTGGTACGCTTGCGGCCCGCATATTGAATCGCCGATCGTCCGAGCCCGATAATTTCACCACATTCACAGCATCGCTTGAGGATGGGAAGCGTACGGCGCTTTTCAGCCGCCTGCGATTCCGCAAGCTTTTCATCTTTGCGAATTTGACCGAATGAAGGCATCACATCCTCGCTTCCACACAATCCCGCACGCCTTCAGGCAAATCCATCACCCAGGACGCGGGAATCTCCCAGAAATACCCATACACACCGACGCGAAGCCGAATCTCCGGCGCATCCGGCAACCGGCCGATCACGCCGTACAAACGAAAACCAGTTTCATCAGAATTGTCTTGCGGGGAAAATCGCGCAGCCATCGAATGGTGAGAATGAACCTCGATAACTGCGAGATCGTGACTGCCTCCACTGCTGAGAGGACGGCAACTAACGGGCGTACGTTCCTGTTCCGGCTCATAACCGACCCAGCCATCATCCAGAATCGCCAGATCAGACCAGCACAAGTGAAACAACGTCTCTTTTCCCTGCTCTGCCCAGACGTTTGCATCGCGAAGCATTGAGCGGACAAAACTTTCAGGAATGCGCGGCAGTCGAAAAGTAAACTGCGGCAACAAATTCGGCAGGCCGCGCACCGTGGTTTTCTGAACAGGAAAGCAGGCTTGCAATTCCGGCCGTTTCGCGTGAACGAAGATGCCATCACCAGCAAAAACGTAATCGAACAGCGCGCCGCTGCATTCGGGCGGCAACGACGATCTCCAAGCAGCTTGGTACGCAATTAACTGGGCTGGCCCTTTAGCGTGACG
>CAZXHW010000934.1:0-3215 GCA_964639915.1 uncultured Heliomicrobium sp. | reverse complement strand
CACCCCAACTGCCACCGCTGCTGCTGCCGCCTCCCCAAGATCCGCCGCCAAAATTGCCGCCTCCGCGATTGAAAATCAGCGGAGCCAGCCACCAAATAGCTTCGCCCGCGACTCGACCTGCGCCACCACCCATTCGCCTGCGAGCGGAACGGGCCACAAACGCCATCAAAATCATAAAGAAGAGAAAGCCAACGGCTAAAGTGATCAGCCCCTTGCCACCAATTTCAGGCATTTGCTCGCCGCGATAGGCAAACCGACGGTCTTCGATGCCTTCCAGCGAAACGTTCCACTTTGCGGCCAGGGTGTCCACGATGGTTCGCATTCCCTTCATCATGGCAACTGAATAATTAGCCGCTTGAAGGTCCGGACGCATATTGCGAACGATTTGGCCTGCTACTCCGTCCGGTAGATCACCTTCCAAGCCATAGCCAACTTCCAGCCGGGTTTTCCGATCTTGAATTGCCACCGCCAGCAACGCGCCTTTATCTCGGCTTTCTCCAGTTTTAGCTCCGACGCCCCAAGTCCTATACAAATCGGTCGAGAAGTCTTCTATCGAACGCCCGTCCAGCGTCGTTATGGTTACCACCACAATCGCTGCACCGGTTTTTTTCTCGAAATTGATCAGGATGTCTTTCATCTGCTGTTCTGTGGCGGGATCAATCACGTTGGCAAAATCGTTGACGGGACCAATGCGCTCCGGAAGTTTTCCATTTTGAGCAAAGGCAGTCGCTTGCCCCGGCAAAAGAGCGTAAAGCACGGCGACCAGAACTAATAGGGCCAACTTTTGAGGTGATTTCATCGCGGCAACTTATAGCTTTGGGGGGAAGGGCTGTCAATCGTCGGTTCTGGTGGGGGTGTGAAGAAAATCTGCGGTTATCGGCGAGTAAAAATCCGAAATTTTGTACACGTAAAATCCAGTTTGACTCCCCAACTGTGTAAAAGTTACAATCCGCCCCGTTGTTTGGTGGTTCAAAAGAGCGTGATTGCCTACCTGACCCTGGGCGCTACCGAAGCTGGAACTGCTGACAGACCTACAAAAACTAAAACGATATTTGCTTGGGATGATCTGTGTTTTTCGGAGGAAAAGAAATAATGAGTAAGTTGTTTATTGAAGAGCTGTCCCGTGGGATGAAGGGCCGCTTCTTCGCGTTTTATCTCTCGTTAGCCCTAACCCCGTGTCTACTTGTCACATCATTTGCACAAGGGCGCGGGGCGTCATCAAACGGAGCCGATACTTCATTTGATCATCGCAATGCTGAGATTCAGCGTGTGATTGATCGTTCGACGAGTTATTTCCAGTCCGCCGAAGCAAACTTTAAGGATGGAAATTTTGAAAAAGCGCGCCGCGAATACGACCGGGCGCTGGACATTGTGCTGGAATCCGGGATTGACGTTCGCAGTGATTCCCGGTTGCAGCAACACTATCAAACGTTGGTGGACAACGTTTTTCGCCGTCAAATGACTTTATTGTCGGCGATGCCTGCGGCAAACCACCCTGCTGCTTTTAGCGAAGAGCTTCAACAGGGCCAACAACCCGCCTCACAAAAACCGCAAGATAAAGAAAAGAAAGATCAACAACCGACAGACCGGGGCGGATTCGGTCAACAGACCTTTACGCCTTCGCCGTTGGATGAGCTGGCCAAAATCAAGCTGACCCAGGACGAAACGCAAAATTCCAGTGAACAACAGGTTGAATCGGCTGTGGCATCAGCCAAACTGGATTTTAACTTCAAGCCGAATTCGTTGATTCAAGGCTTCATCAATTATTACCAGGGACGCGGCCGCGCGACGATGGAAAATGGGCTGCGCCGTTCAGGCCGGTTCATGACGATGGCGCGGAAAATCTTCAAAGAAGAAGGCGTGCCGCAAGACATCGCCTGGCTCGGTCAGGTGGAAAGCGCCTGGTCGCCTGTTGCCCGTTCGTGGGCTGCGGCTGTTGGGCTGTGGCAGTTCATTCCTGGAACCGGCGCTCGTTATGGTTTGAATCAGAACTATTATGTTGATGACCGTTCAAGCTTTGAAAAAGCTACACGTGCTTCAGCCCGGTATCTGAAATGGCTGGCTGACCGGTATGACGGCAACTGGGAATTGGCGATGGCGGCTTACAACTCCGGCGAAGGCCGCATTGATTCAGCCGTTGCTCGTTCGGGATACGCGGATTTCTGGGAAATCTACCAGCGTGGATTGATTCCGCAGGAAACGCGCAACTACGTGCCGAACATTCTGGCGACGATCATCATTGCCAAGAATCCTGAAAAATACGGTTTTGAACACATCAAACCAGAAGCGCCTCTGTCGTACGATTACGTCAAGCTCAACAACATGACAGACCTAAAGTTGGTTGCCGATGCGATTGATGTGCCGTTTGATTATTTGCAGGCGATCAATCCTGAACTGAAGCGCGGCGTAACACCTCCGGGAGTCGAGCACTTGTTACGCGTTCCAACCGGCAAAGGCCGCGTATTGCAAGTGGCTTTGCAACGGGTTCCGCCTGAAAAGCGTTCAAGCTGGCGAATGTTAACAGCGCTGGCCGGAGACGATTTCGATTCGATCAGTCGCAAGACAGGCGTTTCGGCTGCCGCGATTGATCAGGTGAATGGCGGCGTCATCAAAACCGGCCAGAAGATCATTATTCCGGCGGGCGGAAATGTTCGCTTGGCGTCGTTGACCTCTCGCAGTGGATCGCTGAGTTCACCTGCAATGGTTCCTTCGGTCAAAGGCGGCACGGCGAAAGTCGTTACTTACAAAGTTCGTCGCGGAGAATCTTTGGGTGACATCGCCGGTCGTTACAATACTTCCGTGCGGGACATTGCGACGCTGAATCGGATCAGCACTTCTGAAAAGCTTCGCGCAGGTCAAATGATCAAAGTTCCGGTGCGCTCAGGCCGTTAAAGCCTACGAGCGGTCTTCAAAAGGCGCGACACGCGAAAAGTTTTTCTCCTTTTCTTTGCGTGTGTCGCGCCTTTCGTGTTTTTTGGCTGAAGCGGAACTCAGTCGTTCTTGATGATTTTGGCGTATTCTTCATACGGAGCAGGATAAATGCGTTTCTGCTCGCGCTGTTCTTCCAGCATTTTTTCCAGCCGTACCTGCACAGGTTTCAAATCGCGCGACTTGTTTGATGAGTACATCAGGTTGACCTGTTCAAGTTTGTCTTCGCTGACGTTGTACATCTCGTATTCCGGCTTTTGTTGTTTGGTGGTTTTGACCGGTTGGCC
>CAZXHW010000933.1:0-3218 GCA_964639915.1 uncultured Heliomicrobium sp. | reverse complement strand
CGAAGTCATTTCTGCCGACCATCGCTGGGTAGAATTCCGCGTGCCTTGCGATCTGGGCGCTGTCCCGATTCTGCAATAGCTGTTGATGCAACTCATAGCTGATTTGCCGGAAGAAACCCGCGAAGCGATGGCGTACGCTTTCCGCGAAATGCTGAACAATGCCATTGAACACGGCGGGAAACTAGATCCGGCCAAATTTGTCGAGGTGGCCTGCATACGAACCAAACGCGCAATCATTTACTGGATCAAAGACCCGGGCGATGGCTTCAACCCGGAACAACTGGAACACGCCGCCGTCAACAATCCTGCCGGTGATCCTTTCCGCCACGTTACCATTCGCGACGAAAAAGGCCTGCGCGCAGGTGGTTTCGGCATTCTGATGGTCAATCAACTGGTTGACGAACTGGTTTACAACGAACGCCGCAACGAACTGATGTTCGTCAAATATCTTTCCTAGACAGCAATGCAACTGGAAACCTTCATTCGCCGAATGCCGAAAGTCGAGCTTCACGTTCATCTGGAAGGCTCGATCCAGCCGGAAACGCTTCTCCAGCTTGCCGAACGCAATCAGGTCAAACTGCCTGCGACAACTGTCGAAGGACTGCGCCAGTGGTATACGTTTACGAACTTCGCGCACTTCATCGAAATTTACCTGACCATTTCGTCCTGCATTTGCTCGGCCGACGACATTGAATTGATTGCCCGCGAATTTCTGCGCGGCCAAGCGGCGCAAAACATCGTTCACAGCGAAGTGACGTTCACGGCCTACACGCATTTCAGTTTGAACCGGCGAATTCCGTTTGCGGATCAACTTGCCGCGCTGAGTCGCGCGCGCACCTGGGCAGCGGAAGAGTTTGGGATCAGCGTCGGCTGGGTGCTGGATATTTCTCGCAACGTTCGCCCGGTTGAACACGGATTGACCGTCGCCGATTGGGCAATCAGCGGGATGAACGATGGAATAGTTGCGTTGGGTTTGGGGGGGCCGGAAGCGGGCAATCCGCCAGAATTATTCCAGGCGGCATTTGAGAAAGCGTTGGCCGGTGGTTTGGCAAGTGTGCCGCACGCCGGCGAAGTTGCCGGTGCGGAAAGCGTTTGGGGGGCGCTAAAAACCTTGAGGGCTCAACGCATAGGCCACGGAGTTCGATGCCTGGAAGACGCTGCGCTGGTGGCTGAATTACGCGAGCGGCAAATCCCGCTGGAGGTTTGCCCAACCAGCAACGTCTGCCTGGGTGTAGCGACTTCGATTGCCGAACATCCGCTGCCGCGATTGCTGGAAGCCGGTTTATACGTGACGATCAATTCCGACGACCCGCCAATGTTCAACACTACGCTGACTGTGGAATACCTGAAAATAGCTGATGCTTTTGGCTTTGGCGCTGAAACCATTGAACAACTTGTCCTTAACGCAGTGCGCGCCAGCCTGTTGCCAGAACCGGCGCGCATGGAAATGGAAAAACGGTTTCGAAGCGAGTTTACAGATTTACGGCTTGGCTGATTCCTTGTTGAAAACCAGCGTGGTTTCGTCCCACCCGGCCAACAAATTGACTGTGCGTTTGATCCGCAGCACTTTGCCGCCTTCGGCCAATTCCCAATTCTCTTTGACGTAAGAGGTAAATTGATTTCCCTGCACGTCGAAATCACGCTCCAGGTGAATTTCCAGGGCCTTATCGCCTTTTTTCCACGTAGCTTTGCGTTTGACCTTGCCAGTCGCCAATCCCCCCGTTTCCCGGATCACTTCTTTTCCATCTAGATTGCAGGAGAACCGTCGAAACACCGTCGCCAATGCGCGGCCACGAGCCATGACAGGCTTATTGCCTCCAGTATGAGCATCACCGACGCCGCCGCCAACAGATCCGGTGCTGCTGCCACCTCCGGCAACGGCTGTGTTAATCGCGTTTTGCGCGCTGGTTTGATGAGGCGGTTTGCCTTGCTCTTGCCCGTGCGCCGGGTCAAGGCTTCCGTCTACTTTGGATTCAACAGAGATTTGTTGTTCATCCTGTTTGACCGTCAGGTGATAGCTTTTCAGATCTGTCGGCACATCACGCGTTTTTTTCAAATCCAACGTCCAAGTGCCTGAAAAATCCGCGCGCGTCTGAGCGATGGCGACAATGCCGAAGCCAACCAGCATCGCGCCGCAAAGGGTGAAAGTGGCTATGGTTCTTTTCATAGCTTGCCTCCTGTTGTTCGACAGTTAATAGAATCCGCGGAATGTTCGTCGTTGCCCGGCATTCTACTGCTAGCTGAGTTATTCGTCACCCACTAGAATGTATTTTGTAAATGAATTTGGATTCCGACCTATCTCAAGAAAATACAATGCCTTACGCTCTGCCTTTGAGCATAAAGAGCACCGATTTTATGGCTAAAGCAACGGATTAGAAGGGACAGGGGCTTACCAATAGCCTTCGTACGATTGACCAGCAAAGCAAAAGGAGCGACCTGAACGACCGCTCCTTTTGCTTTGTGAATGAATTTCGACAGGTTCGACTATTGATCTTCCTGGTTTTGTCCGGCTTGAGGCGGCCTTCCGCTTCTGGGTGTGCTGCGGCCTGCGCTTAAATGGTCGAAATTCAGCGCTGCGTTAAACAGCAACGAAAAGCTGCCATGCGTTTCGTGCCGCCACATCGGATTATTGGCGAACATCACAACATGACCTTTACCAACCGGCACATCCAGCACCGCCGGTTTGCCAGCCAGTTCTGATCCACCCGCGAGCATGCCGCTGACGAGCAAATCCTTCTCATCGGCAAAGCGCAACACAACGCGCGGACGCATTTCGGGTAGCGGCTGTTGTGCAGCAAGTTGTTCGGCAAAAGCATTATCTTCGCCAGTTGCTGGCGCAGTGTAAGGCTTGCGGCCTTGAATGACATCCGGATCAGTCAAGCTGCCGCGACCGCTGGGACGATTTTGTTGCCCACCAGCGCCCAAAGCTCCGCCGCCAGGGCCACCGCCTCGCCCACCACCACCGAATCCACCTACACCACCGGCTTGCAGCAGCGGCGATTGATTGAAGTAAACAGCCAGTTTTTCGTCATAGCCATACGAAATCGGGCTTTTCCGGTCGGCGAAGCTGGCGTTCATTATCGAGCCACGTGCGTTCAATATCCGCGCATCCTGAATCGAAACGCCTACGCTAATCCCGAAATCAATCCGAAAGGAAGCCTTGATACCAACAGTGACAAACAATCCGCCGCCTTCGATAAACTTTTGCAAGTTGGCTA
>CAZXHW010000932.1:0-3230 GCA_964639915.1 uncultured Heliomicrobium sp. | reverse complement strand
GGGGCGCGAACCGATTCGCAAATGCTGCAACTCTTCGACTGGTGTCGCCTGCGAGAAGTAATCCATAAAGCCTTCGGTTTCGCGCACAAAGCCGCGATACGTCGCAAAAGCTGTTTCGGAAATTCCTCCCATCGCCGTTTCCCATGCTTCTAATTGACGGTCGCGGCTTTCTTCATGCGGCAAACTGGCGGCGATGACTGCCGCCGTGGTCAGTTCCAGGCTGCGCATGGCGATTTCCGGCAGGCTGTATTTTGAGGAAATGACTTCGCCTTGCTCTGTGATTTTGATGCGTCCGGCGACGGTGCCGCGCGGCTGCGCCAGGATCGCTTCGTGGCTTGGACCGCCGCCTCGTCCGACGGTGCCGCCTCGGCCGTGAAAGAGCCGCAGTTTAACGCCGTGTTCGCGCGCCACCTTCCACAATTGCTCCTGCGCTTTGTACAGCTCCCAACTGGAGGTCAGAATGCCGCCATCTTTGCTGCTGTCGGAATACCCGATCATTACTTCCTGCAGATTCCCCTGCGATTTCAGCACCTGACGATAAACCGGATTTTCAAACAACCGCCGCATTACGTCGGGTGCTCGGCGCAAGTCGTCAACCGTTTCAAACAGTGGCGCGACCGCGATCCGGGATTGAGGGATTGAGGGATTGAGGGATTGAGTGCCGAACGCAGTAGGTTCGTCGTTTCGACCTTCATTATTTTTCCGTCCCTCTATCTCTCCATCCCTCCGTCTTTCTATACCTCCGTCTCCTAAACCGGCTTGCTTCGCCAGCACTAAGACTGCCAGTAAATCGCTGGCCTGCTGCGTCATGCTGACGATGAAGGTCCGAACGGCGCGTGGGCTGATTTCGTCCAATGCGCGTCGGGCGACGCGGAAAACATTCAGTGTTTCGGTGGTTTCCTGACTGTAGCGAGCGTCAGTTGCTACAAGAGGGCGTGGCGTTGAAAGTTCCGCCGTCAGCCATTCGACCCGCTCGGTTTCGTTCATTGCGGCGTAATCTTTTTCAAGCCGCAAGCCGCTGGTGACTTCGGCCAGGGCAGAAATGTGGCGCTGGCTGTGCTGGCGCAAATCAAGCGCCGCCAGGTGAAGTCCGAAAACCGCAACTTGCCGCATTAAACGATCAACTCTGCGAGCGGCCAGGCTGGCGTTGTCTGATCGCAAACTGTCGCGCACCAGCCGCAAGTCTTCCCACAACTCGGCGGCAGTTTTGTAATCTCCCTCGGTTGGTTTTGCTGGCTTTGTCAGGGCGGCGATGATGGGTAACGCCGGGCGAATAGAAATCAACTGGTTTGGCGTTTCGATCCGCAATGCTCCGGCCAGATTGCGGTTGCGCTGCAAGGTGTTGTCCAGCCGCCGGTAAACAAACGAAAGTTTTTGGCGATACGGTTCTTCCGGGTTGCGATTGAAAACCTCTTCCGCCGTTCGCGGCATTTCTGCTTTGTCGCGTTCGATGGAAGCTTGCAATTCCGCACTTGGCGGAGCGAAGCGAACAGATTCACTCAACCGGCGTGAAAGGTCCGCCACTTCGGCAAGGTATTTTCGGAGCGTTAATCGCTGTTGCAGCCGCAAGGTTTCCCAGGTCACTTCGGGGGTGACGTTCGGATTTCCGTCACGGTCGCCGCCAACCCAAGAACCGAATCGAAGCGGCACGGCTCCGTCGCGCAAGCGCACGCCCGGAAAGTGTTTGCCAATCTGGAATTCCAGTTCTTCCAGCAACGCCGGAACAGAATCGAACAACGTAGCGTCGAAGTAATAGAGGGCATTGTTGACTTCGTCCAAAACCTGCAATTGCGTGTGGCGCACTTCGTCGGTTTGCCAGATAGATTCGACTTCGGCGGCCAGCCGCAATGCCAAATCTTCCTGGCGTCGGCTGGGAAGATTTGCTTCGTCCAGGGCTGATAGCAACTCCGCCAGCCTGCGCTGTTTTTCCAGCAAAGTTCTGCGCGCTGCTTCAGTCGGATGCGCGGTCATCACCGGGACGATTTCCAATCCGTCCAGAACGCGCTGTACTCGCCGCCGCAATTCGCTTTCTGGCAAATTGGAGTTTTCCGCTTTGATCCGCTGAAAGGTTTCAGCAATCGAACCTTGCTGAGGTTGGTCAGGCGTATGCAGTTCGTAAAACCGTTTGCGTCGAATCCGGTGATGCTGCTCGGCGATGTTGACCAATTGAAAGTAAACCGAAAAGGCACGAATGACGCTGATCGCTTCATCCGCACTCAGGCCGTGCAACAATCGTTTTAACCGGCGTTCAGTTTCGGACGAATGTTTGGCGCGAAGCTGTTTGCACAACGCGCGGACGCGCTCTTCGTTGTCAAAGAGCTTTTTTCCGCCCAATTGCTTTAGGGTTTCTCCCAGCAAATCGCCTAGCCGGCGAATGTCATTACGCAAAGGTAAATTTTTTTCTGATTTCGTAGTGACCGTCTTTTTGTTCATAATGGAGTCTCGCCCCGTGATGATATGACACGCCAGCCGGTACGGCGAGCGTTCGCAACACGATCAGAGGTAATAAACGTTATGCAATTGGTTCAGCCATCTAAGCTACTCACTGTTCTGCTTGCTCTTCTTCTTTTGATTCCGCCGTCCTTGCTGGCGCAAACGCGTCATCCGATTCTGCCAAAGAAACCGCTAAGATCCGATCAGATCGCTTCCGCCATCAAGGATCTGTTCGCCGAACGTCCGCTTGATCCTGCTTCACCTGACCAACAGGAAACAGCAGCGGGCGAGTCTGGCGATTCCGGGGAAGAAAAGCCGCCCGCTGACGATGCGCCGATTGAAAAACTGCTCGCCTTTTGGTCCACGCGAGGGTATTCGGAATTTGAAGGCGAGAGCCCGAAACCTTCCGACAAGGTTCGCGAGCGATTTCTGGAAGTGTTTGAAAATCGCCCGTGGTTGTCGCTGACAATGCCCAATTTGCTGCCTGACACGCCGGATACCTATGACCGGCTGTATAAGATGCTCAATGAGGATCCCGCCGACCAGGCAAACTGGAAAAACGTTATTCGCTACAAACTGAAACAGAGCAGTTCCTATTTTCGCGAAGAGCTGATCAACGACGTTCGCAATCTATCCAAATTCAATTATTCCGATCTGTCTTCGCTGCGCGCGCTAATCAAGCTGGATTGGGAAACGGCCAAACCGTTTATCGAAGAAATGGCCGGAAATCCTTTGCCGCACATCGCCACTCAGGGGCAAGCATTGCTTTACAGTCAAGCCAGCCGGTCGAATGACTC
>CAZXHW010000931.1:0-3247 GCA_964639915.1 uncultured Heliomicrobium sp. | reverse complement strand
TGCGACCTCTTGACTTCTTACACAGTTGCTCTGTGGCTGAAAATGAATAAGCCTTAGCGGCGTTGAACCGGTTTCCGTTGTGCCGTGACAGGACCAGTTGAAACGATCGGCAGTTTCCAATTTTTAACCGGCGTTTTGGTCAAATCCAAATTGGACGTCAGATAGTACAGCCGCTTCGTTGCATCTCCGTTGGGCGCTGCGGTGAAGCGTTGATTCAGGTAATACGGCGGGATCGTTTGGTAATACAACGAAGCTTGAACGCGACATTTTGAAGCGTCCACGCCTGCTGGCAGTTTAATCTGGTACGTGATGTTATCGGTTCCCGCCTTGCCATCCTGGTAATCAGGGTCATTGACTGCATTTCCTTCCGGGAAAGTCGCATGCAGGTAACGGCCATTGAGCGACGAATCTGGCCCAGCTTTCGTCCAACCGATTGGCGGCAATCGGTTGTCTTTTAATTGCACGTCGCGCCGCGTGAAGTTGGTCGTGAATTTTCCATCGGCATCCTGATTCAGCTCTTCGTAAATCTGCACCTGATTTTGCGCAGTGATTACCTGGTAATGAGGTTGGTAACTTTGCCGGATTTTGCCCTGTGCATCTTTGTAGGGAGCGAAGAATTCCGAAGGCAGTGGTTTGCCATTTCCATCAACAATCACTCCCAATTCGTTGGTTTGTCCCGAAGCCCAAACAACTTTTTGGTTGGCGTCTGTCACCACCAATTCAATGAATAACCGGCGGAAACTGACGCCGCTGGGGAAACGGTGCCCGGCCAGATTTGTGATGGCGACTTTGGCTTCGATTTGTTGTGGGCCAACTGCCGAGGCGGAAGCTGTGATCTTGGCTGAATTGTTCTGTGCCTGTTGCACGTAATTATCAATCGCGTCCTGCAAATCGCTGCTGGAACTGCTCATATAATCGTCTTTGCGAACGCCCAGCACATCGTTGAACTGGTCGAACATCTGTAACAGGAACACATTCAAACCCAGAAATTCGTGACGGCGGAATCCTTCCTGCCTCACGCGTACTTTTATCTTGTCTTCGGGAACGCGATGTTCGGCTTCGGGATAGGTGTCGTCTTCGACGATGGCAATGCGTTGCTGGATTTGTGGGATGTTAATGCCTTTCTTTTCACTGTGATAACTGGTGGGCATGTGGCATTCCTGACAGGATTTTGCGTTTGGTCCTGGCGCTCCGAATTCGTTCTGGTATTGGCTGTTCAGCCATTCCAGATAGGTGGCCTGTTCGATTTTCATTTCGCCCGGCTGGCCGTCAACGACCGGCAAATCAATGGTGTGGCAACTGCCGCACATTCGCGAAGTTTTGACGTACGAATTGAACACCGGCTTGATGCCCGTTCCGGTTTCCATCGTATACGGCGAGATTTCGTCGTCTTTGAACGGGCCGTACAGTTCGTCAGGTTTCGTCACCTGAAAATGTCCTGTGATGGAATTTTTCAGGAAGTATTCCAGCGAATAATTCTGATCTGGTGCATTGCGATGGCAAACCTGGCAACTGATGCCGTCGCGCGCCAGCGCGCCATATTTGAAATTTGGATTGCTGCGATCCGCAATCTGCAAAAAGCTCAACTGGAAATCGCCGTTGCCGCCGTGGTCAGTGTCCAATTGCCGTTTGCCCATGGCTCCGTGACAAGTCAGGCAGGCATTTCTGACCATCGTCGTCAGTTCTTCGCGGCGCGGCGACGGCAAAGTGTTGAAGTATGCAAACTCGCTTTCAAGTTGCGAGAAAAAGACCGGATCGCGTCCAGCCAATCCCATTGGCGACCAGCGCCATTCGCCATACGGCGACACGTTCATCCCGGAAACTGTTGCAGGCGGAACTGGCGGATTTGGCGAAGGCAAAAACATCGTCGGCCCATACGGCAGCCCGCTCAATGCGCCGTGACAGGACATGCACTGGCTGGAACTGATGAACTGTCCAGAACCTGTGGATGGTTGCGGAATGTTGTCGTACGTTTCCGACAGCATTTTCTGAACGTTTGTAAACGGCACGCCGGGAATGGATTGGAAGGTTTGCAGAAAGTTGGGATTGGCTCGCCGTCCGGCTTTCAATGCCATCATCGGGAAAATCTTGCCATGCACCTCATCTTCAGTTGCCGCAGCATGAGTTGCTGCAACGCGCCACGATCCATCATCCGGGAAGGTGATCGGCTTTCCGGGAAAGCCATTGATGTTATCCAGCGCGGAAAACGTCAGCTCTTTTTCCGCCGTCGCATGACAGCGCAGACAATACAACCCAAAACCAGCCCACGGATATTGAAAGGGAGGTTTGTCGTCGTCGAATTTCATTTCGTCAAAGAACTCGCCCCAGAACCAGCCATCTTTCGACCCTTTCGAGTCTTTGATCATAATTGTCCAGTCGGTCACTTTCGGCAGTTGACTGTCGCTCATTCCGGCATAACGTGCTGCGGGTGGTTTGTACTGCTCTTTGATAATCATTGCACCGTCAGGGATAACGCCCTGACGTCCGCCAACCAGCCATTCCATGACCTTGGGCGAGTAAAAAATCCTGACCGCCGGATGCGTGCCGTAATAAACACCTTTCAGATAAGCGCCCGTGTCGCGCACGCTTCCATCTTTATCCACACACCACTTCAAAGTTTTGTAGTCGCCATTTTGCAGAAACGCCAGAATCTGTTTTTCGAATTCGACAAAGTCTGCGGGCGGGACTGAAGTTGGCAGCGGCAGCGAATGTTCTTTCGCGCCCGGACAAGCAGCCTGCTGTGAAGGCAGCGGCACACCCTCAGTCGTTTTGTCTGAATTAGCCGAAGCAGCTTTTCCATCAACAGAGGATGAATTGACGAGATAGATTGCGGACACCAGAAAAAGTATCAACACGAAAATCTTCAACAGGTTACGCATCAAGGTCTCCTATTTTCGTTACTGCTGGTTGTAAAGGTTTGAGAAAGTTTCCTGATTGGGAAACGCAAAAGGATAAGTTGGAAGTCTGGTTGAACGCGCAGGAAGCAAATACCATCATTGCCGAAATAGAACAAGATTTGGCAACGGGTTAGAAATTTTGGCGCGTTGACCGTCCATCTTTCGGCGCTTAGAATCCGAGGCGATTTGCAATCATTGCGCGGCACTCGCGCTTCCTACATTCAAGAGGTCAAAAAAATGAAAAAGAATGAAAGCCGTCCTTCGCAAACCGGCTTGTCGCGCCGCCAGCTTCTGATTGGCGCGGCCAAGACGGGAGCGGCCGCATGAAGCCTCCCGCCTTCGCCTATGCC
>CAZXHW010000930.1:0-3256 GCA_964639915.1 uncultured Heliomicrobium sp. | reverse complement strand
TTCACCCTGCTGCCTATGCTTTGCCCGCTTTTGACCACCCCGCCGCAAATCAGGAGGCTTAGGACGATTGATGTCACCGCCAGCTTCACCCTTATCTTCGCTGAATGCCACACAACTTTTGCGGAATTGGCAAGATGGAGATCAGGCGGCGCGCGACCAATTTCTAGGCATTGTCTATGATGAGCTTCGCCGCCAGGCGGCGCGTTATTTACGGCGAGAACGGTCTGACCACACTCTGCAACCAACTGCGCTGGTTCATGAAGCTTATCTGCAATTGATTGATCAAAGCAGCGCCAATTGGGAAAATCGCGCACATTTTTTTGGCGCGGCGGCTCGACTGATGCGCCGCATTCTGGTGGATCACGCGCGCGCACATCAGGCTGAAAAGCGCGGCAAAGGCGAAGAAAAGTTATCGCTTGATGACGCGATGGAAGTGCCGGGCAAAAAAGACTTGAATCTTCTTGCCCTCAATGACGCGCTTGAAGAGCTGGCGCACCTAGATGAACGCCAAAGTCAGATCGTCGAACTGCGTTATTTCGGCGGGCTTTCCATCGAAGAGACGGCGACGGTAATTGGCATTTCGCCTGCGACCGTCAAACGCGAATGGGCAATGGCAAAAGCCTGGCTGCAACAACAACTCAAAAAGATTTCCCCTAACTAAAAGTCTGCTGCAAATATTCTTTATCTATGACTCCTGAGCGGTATCAACAGGTGAAACAACTCTATCTGGAAGCGGCTGAGCGCAATCCAGCGGAACGGGCTGCGTGGTTACACGAGGCTTGCGGGGCAGACAAGGCTTTGCGTGCCGAAGTCGAAATGTTGCTCAAAGAATCTGTTGAAACTGCGCCATTGCTGGAAATGCCCACAGCAGCCATGCCGGGACTTTCTGTTTGCTTGGCGGCGGATGAATTGATTGGCCAGCGAATCGGCCCATACAAGATTCTTCGTGAAATCGGGCAGGGCGGTATGGGCACTGTGTATTTAGCCGAACGTGCCGACGAACAATTCAAAAAGCGTGTGGCGATAAAAATCATCAAGCGTGGCATGGACACCGAAGAGATCATCACGCGATTTCGCCATGAACGTCAGATTCTAGCTTCGCTTGATCATCCAAACATTGCGCATCTGCTGGATGGCGGAACGACTGACAATGGGCGGCCTTACTTTGTCATGGAACAGATCGAAGGCCAGCCGATTGATGATTACTGCCGCGCGCATAAGCTGGCAACCAATGAACGCCTGAACCTGTTCCGCACTGTTTGCGGAGCGGTACATTACGCGCATCAGAACTTGGTTGTTCACCGCGACCTGAAGCCGAGCAATATTCTGGTTACCGAAGACGGCACGGTGAAGCTGCTGGATTTCGGCATTGCCAAGATTCTAGACCCCGAATTGTTTCCCGGAACCATCTTGCCGACACGAACTTGGGAACGTCCGATGACGCCTGCCTATGCCAGCCCAGAGCAAGTGCGTGGCACGGCAATCTCCACAGTATCGGATGTATATTCGCTTGGCGTGATTTTGTATGAATTGCTGACTGGAAGACGGCCCTATGATTTCAAAAGCTTGGCTCCGTATGACATTGCCAAAGTAGTTTGTGAAACGCAGCCTCAACGACCCAGCACGGCCGTCCGGCAAGCGCTACATACGTCGCCTGAAAATTCTCTGCAAGGAATTACCGGCAAATCAGGCCCGGAAAGTGCCGAAGCAGAAAGGTTAAGCCGCAGATTGCAGGGAGATTTGGATAACATCGTGCTGATGGCTTTGCGCAAAGAGCCGCAGCGCCGCTATACCTCGGCCCAGCAGTTCAGTGAAGACATAGGCAATCATTTGGCTGGCCGCCCCGTTATTGCTCGCGAAGACACATTCCGGTATCGCACTGAAAAATTCATCAAACGTAACAAAGTCGGCGTAACGTCAGCGGCAGTGGTTATGTTGCTGTTAGTTGGGTTTGCGGTCACGATGTGGGTGCAATCAGTGCGGGTTGCACGTGAGCGCGATCGCGCGGAACGCGCCAGAGACAAGGCCGCGCGTGTTTCTTCCTTTCTCGTGGATTTGTTCAAGGTCAATGAACCCGAAGAATCAAAGGGAAACGCGGTGACTGCTCGCGAAATTCTGGACAAGGGCGCGGATAAGGTTCGTGAAGAATTGAAAGACCAACCGGAAACGCAAGCGACACTGTTACGCACGATCGGCGACGCTTACCAAAGCCTGGGGCTGTTGGATCGTGCGCTGCCACTGCTGGAAGAATCCTTAAAACTGCAACGGCAAGCCAGCGGCAACGATCAGGCGGATACAGCCACCAGCCTGCAAAGTCTGGGAGAGTTGCACGTCAAACGGGGCGAATACGACAAGGCGGAACCACTTTTCCGCGAATCCCTGGACATTCGCCGTCGTCTGTTTGGCGGCGAACATGAAGCGGTCGCTGGCAGTCTGAACAGTTTGGGCAATTTGTTTTACAACAAACGCGATTACAACGCAGCAGAACCGTTGCTTCGCCAAGCTGTAGCAATGCAACGGAAACTGGTCGGAAATGAAAACGAGCTATTGGCCATTTATCAAAGCAATCTTGCCCAGACGATGCTGGATATGGGCAACGTTGATGAGGCCGAAAAACTCAATCGCGAATCACTGGCCATACAGCGCAAGTTGCTAGGAGAAGGGCATCCTGACGTCGTCACCAGTTTGAATAATCTCGCCGTTTTGCTGTTGAAAAAACGTGATCTGGAAGGCGCGGAACAAACTTTTCGTGAATTGGTGGCAGCCGGGTGTAAGCTTTACGGTGAAGAGAATCATCACGTCGGCTTGTACTTGGCGAACCTTGGATATGTGTTGTCGGAACAAGGAAAGCTGGCAGAGGCTGAAAGTTTGATGCGCCGCGCGCTGGAAATACGCCGCAAAACCTTACCTGCAGGAAGCCCTGAAATCGCGCATTCTTCATTGTTGTTGGGGCGATTGTTGGTTGGAAAAGGTGAATCGGCTGAAGCAGAACCGTTGTTGCGAGAAGCAGTTGAAACCTTTCGCCGCACATTTCCTCCGACCAACACGATGACCGCTGATGCTGAAAGCGTTCTTGGCGAATGCCTGACGGAACTGCATCACTATGGGGAAGCTGATGCGCTGCTGACGAAAAGCTACAAAACCATCTACGACTACAAAGGCAATTCCACCAAGCTGGCGCAACAAGCGCTGCGTCGGTTCGTCAAATTGTATGAAGCAGAAGGGAAGCCGGAAAAGGCAGCTCCGTATAGAGCGG
>CAZXHW010000929.1:0-3257 GCA_964639915.1 uncultured Heliomicrobium sp. | reverse complement strand
ACTTTTATGCTTGCGGCGATTGCCTGCGCCTCGGCAATTTTGATTGTTGCAGGTTGTGTCGCCGCCAGTTCTTCAAATGAAACCAAGCCGCCAGTTCGCCCCGAAATACCGTTGGCATCGCCGACAGCTTCGCCAATCGCAGGAAATAACCCCGCCGGAGAGACCGCAATGCTCACCACCGTAGAAAGCCTAGTCGCAGCCAACAACGAATTCGGCTTCGATCTTTTCAACCAGCTTCGCAGCCAGGACAAAGACAAAAATCTATTCCTTTCGCCACTTAGCATCGCCACTGCGCTGGCTATGACCTACAACGGAGCCGCAGGCGAAACCCAATTGGCAATGGCGCGCACTTTGAAGTATAGCCAGATGAATCAGGCCGACATCAATCAATCCAGCGCCGCGTTGATGGCCAAGCTAAAAAGCGCTGATCCGAAAATTGAATTACTGATCGCCAATTCGTTGTGGGCACGCCAAGGCGTGCAATTCAATCCCGCGTTTTTGGATCGCAACCGCCAGTTTTTCGGCGCGGAAGTCGCGGCACTGGATTTCGGCAACCCGCAAGCGGTCAACACGATCAACGGGTGGGTCAACCAAAACACTAAAGGCAAAATACCCAAAATCCTGGACCAGATTGGCGGCGATCAGGTGATGTTTCTGGTCAACGCTGTTTATTTCAAAGGCCAGTGGCAAAAGAAATTTGACGCCGCGCGGACGCAGAATTTGCCGTTTCATTTGGCAACCGGCGGAACCAAACAAACGCCAATGATGTCGCAATCGGGCAACTACCAATACCTGCGCGGCGACAACTTTCAGGCAGTCAGCCTGCCATACGGACAAGGCGGCACCAGCATTTACTTGTTTTTGCCAGACGAAGCGTCTTCGCTGACCAGCTTGCTAAGCGGGTTGAGCTTCCAGAAATGGCAGCAATGGATGACGAGTTTTCGCAACTCGCCGGGTGACGTAAAAATTCTGCGCTTCAAAATGGATTACTCGCGCGACCTGAATGATCCATTGAAGGCGCTAGGAATGGGTGTGGCGTTTGACCGAAGCAAAGCCGATTTCAGCGGCATTCGCGAACAAAAAGACCTGTTCATCTCTCAGGTCAAACACAAAGCCGTTATCGAAGTAAACGAAGAAGGCACCGAAGCAGCGGCTGCAACTTCCGTCGGTATGAGCACAACATCTATGCGACCGGTTCAGCAGCGCTTCAACTTCGTTGCTGACCGGCCTTTTCTGCTGGCGATTCGAGACCAGCAAACCGGCGCGATTCTGTTTCTGGGTACAGTCTTTGAACCAATGTAATCCATCTTTAATTTTCGACAGGATTTACACGATTGTTCAGGATTAACCCAACAAGTTCTGTCCATCCTGAAAAATCATGTGAATCCTGTCTATGCCCTGCCCATTTGCGCGTAATGCAGAATCGTCATCACGGCCAAGCTGTCGGTGATTTCGCCCGTCATTACCATCCGCAAAGCTTCGGCAAACGCTACGCGACGAACTTCCAGCTTTTCAGTTCCTTCCGGCTGAGCTTCTCCTTGGGTCAATCCCGTAGCCAAAAACAAAACCGCTTCTTCATCGCTGACGGAATTGGAAAGGTGCGCCGTGCCGAGTTGTTGCCAGTGTTCCGCAGTTAAACCGGTTTCTTCCAGCAATTCGCGCTTTGCAGCTTCCCCCGGCGCTTCGCCTTCTGGACAACCGCCTTCGGGAATTTCCCAGGAGTAAATACCCAGCGTGTAGCGGTATTGTCCGACAAGATACGTGTAACCTTCGTCATCAATCGGCAAGACGGCGATGGCTTTGTTTTTGTAATGCACGACGCCGTAAATTCCGGGCTGACCGTCCGGGCGAATGACTTCGTCGTGCCGGACACGAATCCACGAATTGTCGTAAACGTCGCGCCGTGAAAGCGTTTTCCAGGGGTTTGAGTATTTATCGTCCATAAGTTTGTTTGTATAACTTTGTCAGCGCGGGAGTTTACGGGATAGGATCGAGCAATGAAACTGAGCGAACTTTGGCGCGGCTTTTGGCCAGACAAGCACGAGCAATCCAAACCTGAACTTCCCGACGCTGAACTCAGTGAAGACAATGATCCGTTCGTCGAGCCCGTCGTTCTGGAAATCACCGACGTGATTGATCTGCATTCCGTCCCGCCCAAACAAGTTAATGAAATCGTCGAAGAGTATTTGCAACAAGCCCACGCGCGCGGCTTCACCATCGTTCGCATCATTCACGGCAAAGGAATCGGCGTGCAGCGCGAAGCCGTTCGCAAAATTCTCAGCCGGACGGAATTTGTCACTGGCTTTTATGACGCGCCAGGCAATCTGGGAGCGACGATTGCCGAACTTTCTGCTCCGACTGTTTCACGCCGCAATTTTCTGGGCGGATTTTCTGGCCTGATGCTGGCTGGCACACAAGCCAAAGGTTATGACTTGTCACCAGTTGAAGAAGCGTTTCTGGAAGACTTGGAGCGTCGTCTGTTCCGCTACTTCCAGGAGCAAACCGATCCGAACACAGGCTTGGTGCTGGATCGAGCGCGAACGGATGGTTCGATTCACGACGAAGCCCATCGCAACACAGCCAGCATCGCCGCGACCGGATTCGGGCTGACCGGTTGGTCCATTGCGGCAGAGCGCGGGTGGGTCAGCCGAAAAGAAGCTCGGCAGATGGTGTTCAATTCGCTGAAGTTTTTTGCCGACCACGCTTACAACGATCACGGGTGGTTTTGGCACTGGATGGATTGGCGCACAGGAGAGCGCGTCTGGAAAAGCGAAGTTTCTTCGATTGATACAGCATTGCTGCTCGGCGGCGTGTTAACGGCAAGGCAATACTTCCACCACGACAAAGAAATCGTTCGGCTGGCGACGAAGATTTACGAGCGCGTGGATTTTGCGTGGATGCTGAACGGCCATTCGCATTTGCTGTCGCACGGATTGCGCGAAGAGTCCGGTTTCATCACGCACCGCTGGAAAAATTACAGCGAAAACGCTGGGTTGTATTTGCTGGCTATTGGTTCGCCAACACATCCGATTCCGCCGGAATCGTGGAAAGCCTGGAAACGTGAGTGGATCAGTTATGGGCAATACAAATACCTGAGCCACAACGCGCCGCTGTTCATTCACCAGTATTCGCACGCCTGGGTAGATTTTCGCGGACGCCGCGAAGCTCACACACCGAACGTGGATTACTTTCAAAATTCTGTCATTGCTACGCGCGCGCATCGGCAATTCTGCCTGGATCTGGCCAAAGAATTTCCC
>CAZXHW010000928.1:0-3260 GCA_964639915.1 uncultured Heliomicrobium sp. | reverse complement strand
TATCTGTGCGTGAGTTAATAGCCGCTTCAGTCAAAACTTTAGTCGTTTCTTGGAAAGAGGCTGCAGAGATCCAACTATCTGTGCTCAAAGAGACTTTCGTAATACCAAGAAGTAACGGTTTGCTTGTAGCAGGCTGTCCACCTTCTTTTACAATACGTTCATTCTCAAGATTGAAAGAAACCTTCTCAACTTGTTCTCCAGCTAGGAATCGGCTGTCACCAGCATCCACCACTTCAACTTTACGAAGCATTTGGCGAACGATGACTTCGATGTGCTTATCATTGATACCCACACCTTGTAGTCGATAAACCTCTTGGATTTCGTTCACAAGGTAAGCCGCAAGAGCTTTGTCTCCTAGAACGGCCAAGATATCATGTGGATTTGTAGGTCCATCCATCAAAGCCTCACCAGCTTTAACGTACTCACCCTCACGAACTGCAACGTGCTTACCTTTTGGAATCAAGTATTCACGTTGTTCTCCCACTTCTGGAGTTACGATCACACGCTGTTTACCTTTTACGTCTTTACCAAATGTCACATAACCGTCAATTTCAGAAATGATTGCTGCTTCTTTTGGTTTACGTGCTTCAAACAATTCGGCAACTCGAGGAAGACCCCCGGTGATGTCTTTTGTTTTTGAAGCTTCACGTAACATTTTCGCAATGATGTCACCGGCATGAACTTCTTGTCCGTCTTGCACAAGTAACTGCGCACCAACTGGAATTAAGTAACGAGCAGGAATGTCACGATTTGGAAGGTTCAATACTTTGCCATTGTTATCGGCAAGGAAAACTGTCGGCTTAACATCTGAAGATTTGCTTTCCATGATAACTTTAGTTGCGAAACCTGTAACGGAATCGACTTGTTCTTGCATGGTCGCGCCTTCTTCAATGTCTTTGTACTGAACAGTCGCAGAAACCTCAGCGATAATTGGGTTTGAATACGGATCCCATTCAGCAACTGTTCCACCTTTTGGAACTTTGTCGCCTTCTTTGTAATTAAGGATCGCACCGTAAACCAATTTGAATTTTTCACGCTCACGACCAGATTCGTCGATGACTAATGCCTCACCGTTACGATTCATAACCGTCAATTTGCCTGCTTTGTTTTTAACAAAGTGAACGTTTTGAAGTTTCAATGTTCCTTCGTAACGAGATGTATGCACAGATTGCTCAACCGCTCTGGAAGCCGCTCCACCTAAGTGGAATGTTCTCATTGTTAACTGAGTACCTGGCTCTCCGATAGATTGTGCAGCAATGATACCTACAGTTTCACCAAGGTTCACTGTCGCCCCACGAGCTAAGTCACGACCATAACATTTAATACAAACACCACGATCAGATTCACATAATAGACCTGAACGAATTTTAACTTTTTCAATACCTAATTCGTCGATCTTTTTAACCATATTCTCACCCACTTCGTCGCCCGCTTTAACAAGGACAGTTTGAGTGTATGGATCAACAACGTCTTCAAGAACTGTACGCCCAAGAACACGGTCGCCGATAGGATGAATCACTTCGCCCGCTTCGTAGATTGGCAACACTTCAAGACCGTTTGTTGTTCCGCAATCAGTTTCGCTGACAACAACATCTTGAGCCACGTCAACAAGACGACGAGTTAAGTAACCTGAATTCGCAGTTTTTAAAGCTGTATCGGCAAGACCTTTACGAGCTCCATGCGTAGAAATGAAGTACTGAATAACAGTCAAACCTTCACGGAAATTTGCCGTGATTGGTGTTTCGATGATCTCGCCTGATGGTTTAGCCATTAGACCACGCATTCCACCCAACTGACGAATTTGGTTCGCAGATCCCCGCGCTCCAGAATCGGCCATAATGAAAATCGGATTGAATGAAGGACCGATGTGCTCTTTTCCATCAACAACGAATTTTTGTTTTTCGATTTGATTCATCATCTCTTTGGCAACTTTGTCACCCGTTTGAGCCCAGATATCCACCACTTTATTGTAGCGCTCACCATCTGTGATCAAACCTTCATCGTACTGTTTTTGAATTTCTTGAACTTGTTTTTCAGCGTCAACAATCATCTGACCTTTATGAGCCGGGATGATCATGTCATCGATACAAATCGACATACCTGCAAGTGTTGAATATTTGAAACCCAATTCCATGATTTTATCAGCAAGGATACAAGTTGATTTCGCTCCCGCTAAACGGAAAGTTTTATCAATCAAACCTGCAATCGCTTTTTTATTCATCACGATGTTCACTTCAGAGAATGGAACTTCAGGTGGTACGATATCCGAAAGGATTGAACGACCTACAGAAGTTTCTTGAAGTTTACCATTGATACGAACTTTACAAGCCGCTTGCATATCCACAAGACCTGTTTCGTAAGCAAAAAGAGCTTCTTTGACGCTTGCGAAAACTTTGCCTGTGCCTTTTGCTCCTGGACGGATACGAGTCATCCAATACAATCCCAAGACAACGTCCTGAGATGGATTGATGATTGGTTTACCATTCGCAGGGCTTAGGATGTTATTTGTCGACATCATCAAAACGCGAGCTTCAACTTGAGACTCAACTGACAATGGAACGTGAACGGCCATTTGGTCACCGTCAAAGTCCGCATTGAAAGCTGTACAAACTAGAGGATGCAATTGGATTGCTTTTCCTTCATGAAGTACAGGCTCAAAAGCTTGGATACCAAGTCTGTGAAGAGTTGGTGCACGATTCAACAAGACAGGATGTTCTTTAACGACATCAGATAAGATGTCCCAAACTTCAACTGTTTCTTGATCAACCATTTTTTTAGCTTGCTTGATTGTTGTCGCAAAACCTTTTTCTTCTAATTTGTTGTAAACAAATGGTTTGAAAAGTTCCAAAGCCATCTTCTTAGGAAGACCGCATTGGTGCAATTTCAATGTTGGTCCGACTGTGATCACAGAACGACCAGAGTAGTCCACACGTTTACCTAATAGATTTTGACGGAAACGACCTTGCTTACCTTTCAACATATCGCTGAGTGAGCGAAGAGGACGCTTATTTGGTCCAGTGAAAGTTTTTCCGCGACGACCATTGTCTAACAACGCATCAACCGCTTCTTGTAACATACGTTTTTCATTGCGGATGATAATATCTGGCGCATTCAACTCTTGAAGGCGTTTCAAACGATTATTACGATTGATCACACGACGGTAAAGATCATTTAGATCTGAAGTCGCGAAACGACCGCCATCCAAAGGAACTAGAGGACGAAGATCCGGAGGAAGAACTGGAAGCGCTTCCAACATCATC
>CAZXHW010000927.1:0-3260 GCA_964639915.1 uncultured Heliomicrobium sp. | reverse complement strand
ATGAACTGGTCCAATTAAAAGTTACTGGAGTGAGTCCCGAATACATCGCTGCGATGAAGCGGGCAGGTTACGACGGACTGAAGTTACAGCAGCTTTCTGCTATGAGAATTCACGGCGTGACGCCGGAGTTTGTAGAGACCATGCGTAAGGCCGGCTATGACAAACTGACGGCAGACCAACTGACCAGCTTACGGGTTCACGGCATTGACGAAAAATATGCCGACGAAATCCAGCGCTGGATTGGCAGCAAAGCCTCCATCAATGAATTGATGGAAATCAAAATTCACGGTGTGTCGCCGGAATATGCCAGAGCGTTGAAATCTCTTGGCTACGATAATCTCCCGGTCAACAAACTGACCCAGATGAAAATCCACGGAGTCACCGAACAGTACGTCAAGGAAATGGCCAGCCTGGGTTTTGACAAGCTGACTGTCGAACAATTGGTGCAAATGCGAGTTCATGGAATCACGTCTGATTACGTCAAGAAGATGCGTGCCGCTGGGCTGAAAAATGTTTCGGTTAATCAGATGGTTGAAATGAAGATTCATGGGATTGATTCAATCCTGCTGAAAGAAAAACGCTGACATGTGCCAGCGCCGATCAACAACAAACCGCGGAGGGAAAAGATGATCAAGAAAATTTTGCTTGTTAGCGTTATCGCTGTTGCTTGCGCCGCTGCTTTGCTGGCGCATGGAGTCAATCGGACTGAAGTTGCTCTGGCGCAGGAAAACATTTCCGGCGATTGGACAGCCAAGGTAAAAGAAACGTCCAGAGGAACAGTGCTTTGGTTGTCGCTGAATGCGGATTCCGAAAATAGAAAGGGTCATTGGCAGATGAGCTCGGATTTCCCGATCAATGAGTTTTCGGGGTTGAATCCGAATGCCGGATCAAACGCGCAATTCAGTTTGCAGCGCGAAGCTGGCGCGGTCGTCTTCACAGGCTTGTTCGCCAATGGCAGAGGCGTTGGTGATTTCAGGTTTTCGCCTAATCGAAGTTTTGCCAGCACTTTGCAGGGAATGGGCTATGGCGAATTGTCCACCAACAAACTCTTTACTATGACTCTGCACGATGTAGGCTCGCGGTTTATCAGTGAGCTGAAGTCCATAGGTTATGAAAAGGTCGAGATAGATAAGTTAATTGCCATGCGCATTCACGGCGCCGACGGCAACTTTATCCGCGAAATCGAATCTGCCGGATACAAACAGGTTCCCGTGGACAAGTTGATTGCGATGCGGATTCACGGCGTGGACAAAGAATTCATCTCCAAAGCCAGATCACTTGGGTATGCTGATTTGCCTGTGGACAAGTTGCTGACGATGAAAATTCACGGCATCAACGAAGAGTATATCAAAAGCATTCAAGCTCTTGGATACAACGATGTGCCGTTCGACAAACTGGTGACGATGAAGATTCACGGCATCAACAACGAGTACGTTAAGGATTTGGAGTCATTCGGCTTCAACAACATTCCGGTGGACAAGTTGGTCACAATGAAAATTCACGGGATCAACGGCAAGTTCATCCGCGAAATGAAGGACGCTGGATTCAATAACCTGACGGCTGACGAACTGGTGAAGCTGAAAATCCACGGTGTGGACAGCAACTATGTCAGAAAGATGAGAGGCCAATAGCTGTTTTCAAAGCCCAAAAGATTTACACCATGCAGAAAAAAATACGACCGTTTTGAGATCAGCATAGATCAAAAAAACGGTCGTATTTTTTGCTGTTTGGAAATCTTCAAGCCTTTACAACCACACCGACTGTCCAGCCGCCATCAACGGTGATTGTTTGGCCGGTGATGTAATCCGAAGCATCGGACGCTAAAAGTACGGTAGCGCCAGCCAGTTCGGATGAAATGCCTGGACGTCCCATTGGGATTACGCTGACGGCGCTGTCGTAAAGCTCTGGCTTTGAAAACACGCTGTCGGTCATCTTTGTCCAGAAACGTCCGGGAGCAATGGCATTGACGCAGATGTTTTCCTTCGCCAGTTCGACTGCCAAGCCGCGCGTCATCTGGCGTATGCCGCCTTTGCTGGTAGCGTATGGAGTGACATTGGGAACGACGATTTCCGCGGCAATAGAGCTGACGTTAATGATTTTGCCTTTGTGGCTGGATTGCTGCTTTCGCATGACTTTGATTGCTTCCTGCGCGGCAAAGAAAGAGCCGCGAAGATTGATGTTCATCAGCCGATCCCAATCTTCCAGCGTAAAGGTTTCGGCGGATTGGCGGATGTTGATGGCTGCGCAATTGACCAGCACGTCCAGCCGTCCGAAGTGTTCTGCCGCTCGATTGACCATCGCACGAACGGCTTCAACGTCGGCAATGTCCGTCGGCAAAACCAAAACTCGGCTGCCAATCGCACGGATCAGTTCGGCTGCGCTTTCCAGTTCGCTTTCGGTGCGCGCCGCCAGAGCAATGTCCGCTCCCGCGTGTGCCAAGGCTTGAGCCATACCAACGCCCAGCCCACGACCTCCGCCTGTGACCAGGGCTACGCGGCCATCCAACCGGAAGCTGGGCATTTGAAATTCACTGTCGAGCAGCATTCGTCTTTCTGTCATAAGCCTTTGTTTCTCAGGAAAGCCGCTTGCTAACGCGCGCGGTACTGTTTGAGTGTCATAGCATTCCCAAGATAGCTTTGATGACGGAGTATCCCATCAGCCAGATGATAACGATGGAAGCAATCCACAACGCCACGGTTTGCCAAGTGGGAGCAATAATCTGTTTCGGCAACCGGCGATAACGAAGGTAAAGCGTGCCGATGGCGATGATGGGCAGCATCATTGCTTGCGCGATGCCACCGATTCGCACCATTTGAACCGGATCCTGGAAGCTGAACACCAGCACAATGGGAACAATGCTTAACGTCAGCAAAAAGCCTTTGCGATACCGAACGCGAGCTACACCATCGTCGGCCCTGAAAAAGCCCATCAGGCGGGCTACGTCAGCAAAGATTCTGGTGTTGGCTGCCAGCGAAGCAAAAATGGTTCCGTACAGCGTCACGATTGCTCCGGCATAGAAAATCCACTTTGACCATCCACCGAGCGTTTGCGTGTAAATGTTTGACAAGGTCGAAATCATCTCGCTGTCTCTCGGAACCAGTCCCATGCCGTGCAGCACGCCTGCGCCGAGCAGGTAAAACGCGATGGTGGCGACCGTGTAAATGACCATTGAACTGAGGATGTCCAGATGCATGACGCGAATCCAACCGCGCGCGCGCGCATTCCAGGCGGGTGAGCCGTCACGTTTACCGGCAAAACGC
>CAZXHW010000926.1:0-3263 GCA_964639915.1 uncultured Heliomicrobium sp. | reverse complement strand
AATCTGGTTTGCCAGTCTAGTTACGACCTTGGCGAAGAGTTGCGCCTGGTCCTGATGTCTGTGACCGAAGGCGAAGATAAACCGCTCAAATACCCTACGATTTTTAACAGCTCTGACGTGGCGATCATTACCAAAATAGATTTAGCGGCCGCCGTCGAATTCGACCTTCAGGCGGCTTATCGCAGCATTCAGTCCGTCCGTCCCGGCATGCAAGTTCTCGAAGTTTCGTCAAAAACCGGTCAGGGGATGGACGAGTGGCTGCAATTTTTGCAATCGCGAATCGCATAGAGTCGCAAGATTTGGCTTCACTACCGGAATTGAGAAATGGCGACACGAACACAAATTCTGGTGCGCGGCATCGTACAAGGCGTAGGCTTTCGTCCGTATGTCTATTCGCTCGCCCGACGGCGTGCTTTGCGCGGCCAGGTGTTCAACAGCCCTACCGGCGTGGTGATTGAGGTCGAAGGCGAGGGCCGCGCCATCGAACAGTTTGTCAGCGAATTGAGTGTTAATCCGCCGCCGCTCGCCCAAATTGAATCCGTCGAATGCCGTGAGTGGCTGGCAACAGGCGACTGCGACGACTTTCGCATTCTTGAAAGCAATGTAGCCGGAGCTAAGTTCACTCCGGTTTCTGCCGACACTGCCACTTGCCAGGATTGCCTGCGGGAATTGTTCGACCCGCGCGACAGGCGCTACCGCTATCCATTCATCAACTGCACCAACTGTGGACCGCGTTTCACGATTATCGAAGGGATTCCATACGACCGCGCTCGGACGACGATGCGCGATTTCCCGATGTGTCCGCCTTGTCGCGCGGAATATGAAAACCCGCTTGACCGCCGTTTTCATGCGGAACCAAATGCCTGTCCAGACTGCGGCCCACAATTGTTTTTGACGAATGGGTTTAATCACGACGTTTTGCCGGAGACGGATGAGGACGCGATCAGCCGCACGCAAAGGTTGCTGCTGGACGGAAACATCGTCGCCATCAAAGGCTTAGGCGGGTTCCATCTGGCCTGCAATGCGCTGGACGAAAAAGCCGTTGCACGTTTGCGAAATAAAAAATACCGCGATGAAAAACCGTTCGCCCTGATGGCGGCTTCGATTGAAATTATCCGGCAGTATTGTTTCGTTTCGGATGCGGAAGAAACGCTTTTGCTTTCGGAACGCTGCCCCCTTGTGCTGCTTGATCGAAAACCGGAAGCAATGATTACGACTGGAATTGCGCACAACGTCCGCACGCTGGGATTTATGCTTCCCTACACGCCGCTTCATTCTCTGATGCTCGACGGGCTTCGCCATCCGCTGGTTATGACCAGCGGCAATATTTCCGATGAGCCAATCTGCTACGAAGATAACGACGCAGCAAAGCGTTTAAGCGAAATTGCTGATTTCTTTTTGCTTCATAACCGACGCATTCACATGCGCACGGACGATTCCGTCGTTCGCGTGCTGACAGGTAAAGAAGTGGTTGTACGGCGCTCGCGTGGATACGCGCCTGCGCCAGTCAAAACGTCTTTCCGGTTCTACCGGCAGATTCTGGCCTGCGGCGCAGAGCTGAAAAACACTTTCTGCCTGACGCGCGATCATCACGCATTTGTCAGCCATCACATTGGCGATTTGGAAAATCTGGAAACGCTGCGTTCGTTCACCGAAGGCATTGAGCATTTCAAACGGCTGTTCGACTTGCAGCCTGAAATTGTCGCCTACGATCTGCACCCGGAATATCTTTCGACCAAACACGCGCTGGCCTTGGACGAAATCGAAACCAAGATTGGCGTCCAACATCACCATGCACACATTGCCAGTTGCCTGGCTGACAATCAGGTGGAAGGTGAAGTCATCGGTGTGGCGATGGATGGATTAGGCTTCGGTGAGGATGGACGATTCTGGGGTGGTGAATTTTTCGTCGCGGATTTTGCTGACGCCAAACGCATTGCGCATCTGGATTACATTCCGATGCCCGGCGGCGCGAAGGCGGTTCGGGAGCCCTGGCGCATGGCTTCTGTTTACCTGCATCGCACCTTGGGAAATGGTTTTCACGAATTGCCTCTGCCTTTCGCTGAGAACCTTTATCAGAACACCTGGAACACGTTGCGCCGCATGATTGCAACCGGCACCAACTGTCCTGAAACGTCCAGCATGGGCAGACTGTTTGATGCCGTTTCAGCGATAGTCGGATTGCGGCCTCGCGTCAATTACGAAGGGCAAGCGGCAATCGAATTGGAAGCAATAGCGGATCACGGCGTGACCACCGGCTACGAATTTGAGATTTCCGGCAACGGCGTTATCAAAGCCGAGCCGGTGATTCGGCGCTCCGTGGATGATCTGCTCGATGGCCGACCTGCGTCGGAAATTTCCGCCAAATTTCATCTGGCTGTCGCTGAATTAATTGCTACTGTGGCGCGTAACGCACGCTCTCAGTATCGGCTTAATCGTGTCGCACTGTCGGGCGGCGTTTTTCAGAATCGGTTCCTGATTGAACGAACCAGCAAGGTCCTAACGGATTCCGGCTTTGAAGTTTTGACTCATCATCGTGTGCCGACAAATGACGGCGGCATCTCGCTCGGCCAGGCGTCCGTGGCCAACGCGCGTCTGTTGGCAGGGAGGTTTTGATGTTATGTGTTTAGCGATCCCCGGAAAGATTGTCGAAATCGTTGACGTGGAAAACCAGATCGCCAAAGTCGAAGTCGGCGGCGTCCGGCGCGGCGTTCACTTTGGCATGGTGGAGGATGTAAAAGTTGGCGATTACGTCCTGGTGCATGTGGGTTTCGCAATGAGCAAGGTGGACGAAAAAGAAGCCGAAGAAACGCTGCGATTGTTGCGCGAACTGGGTTCGTATCAGGAAGAGTTCGATCAATTCAGGACTTCGTTGGAGTAAGCAATGTCCCAAAGCATTCAGAACTTCTCGCGCGCCTTCTACCCGTTTTTGCACGAGGATGGCAAACCGGCGGAAGCGTTGCTGGGGGAGCTACGCTTTTCGCTACTGGAGAAGGCGCGCGAGAGTGCAGAAGTCAAACAACGTTTTTTTGAAGAGAACCAGGAACCGATCTTGTCGGCTTCGCGGGCGCTGGCCAGGGCGTTTCATCGCGGACGCAAACTGTTGGTTTGTGGCAATGGCGGATCGGCAACTGACGCGCAGCACATCGCTGTGGAGTTTATGCATCCGATCACCGTTGGCCGTAAAGCACTGCCTGCCATTTGCCTGAACAACGATATGGCGATGGTCACGGCTGTGGCGAACGATGTAGGCTTCGATGATG
>CAZXHW010000925.1:1260-3266 GCA_964639915.1 uncultured Heliomicrobium sp. | reverse complement strand
TCGCGTCGCGTCAGGACGTTCAAGCCGCCATTTCACTTTGCCTGACTTCTGGTCAATGGCCAGGAAGAATGAATCGCTCTCAGAATCGCAATTCAGCAGCACCAAGCCTTCGGCCAGCACCGGCGAAGCACCCATTCCAAACGGATTGTTGAATGGCCCGAGCGGCAACCGCCAACGCTCTTTGCCGTCACGGTCGAACGAAATCATTCCGAAGTCCGTGAAAAAAGCGAACACATTCTGCCCGTCGGTGACGGGAGAAGGCGAAGCGGGTGAGTTTGATTTATGCAGGTCTTGCTTGCGCGGGCTTGGGACTTCGCGCTGCCAGACGATTTTGCCCGTTGCGCGGTCCAGACTGATGACAAACAGCTTGCTGGCTGTTTGATTGCGCTCGTAAGCCGTCAGAAAAATTCGGTCCGCCGTCAACACCGGGGACGAATGCCCTGGAGGCAAGGTAGTTTTCCAAACCACATTCTTGTCCGGCCCGAACTCAGCAGGCAGGTTGGCCGCAGTGGAAACGCCAGAACTGTTTGGGCCACGAAACTGCGACCAATCATCATTCGCCGACGATGCCCAACCGTTGAGCATAAACAAACACAAAATTCCTGGAAGAACTGCCTGCCTGCATTTTGACATTAGGTGAACCCTCAATACTGTGCGGCAAATAGAAGTTTGGAGCGGCCTTGCAGAAACACGCACGAAGTAAGTGTGCAATGCGCCCTTACTCCGTGCGGGCTTCTGCATATTCTTATTTGGCAAAGCAATACAGCGTGCCTTTTGTGCGAATGTACAGCTTGCCGTCGGCAATCGCCGGAGTGGCAAATACTTCATCCCCAAGCGCATTGACGGCCAGCACGTCCCATTCGCCTGTGGCTTTGACCACGGAAACGGTTCCATCCTGGCTGATCAAATAAACTTTGCCATCGGCTCCAACCGGCGAAGCAAAATATTTATCAATTGCGCCTTTCAGCCTTCCCTGCTTGATGACGTTTCCTGTGGCTGGATCGAAGGAAATCAAAATGCCGCTGTCGTTGACCATAAACAACGTGCCTTGATAGAGCAAGGTGGATGGAACTTGTGGCACTGGCTTTTGGTACTTCCAACGAATCGCCGTCGAAGTCATATCGCCTTGCCCGCCAAGTTTGATTGAAAGCAATCCATTTTCCGAAGACATCATCGAGCGGAAAATCTGCCAGTCTTTTGCATCAAGCTTGTTGTCGCGATTGGAGTCGAAAGCGTCAAAGCCATAGCCCGGATGAAGCACATTGTCCATTGGACTGGGCGGCTCCAATTTTTTGATTTCGTCTCGTCCGACAAAGCCGTCCTTGTTGGCGTCATAGCGTTTCAGCCCTTCCTCAAAACTGACGGTGGGAATTTGTTTGCCGGGCTGATTCAGCGGAAAGCCCCAGCCGTTGATGTACAGGTATTCGTTGTCGTAGCTTGCCACGGATTTCATTTCACAAGCCAAGCCCCGCACCCACCAAACGCGTTTGCCGTCAGCGACGGAATAGGCCGAAACCTGGAAGGATTCGGGCAGAACCAACTGCTTTGCGCCTGTTTTCGGCTGATAAATCATCGGCGTCGAATAACCGGAAATAACTTCTGGGCGATCAATTTTCCAGACCTGTTTGCCGGTGTTTTTGTTGACGGCCAGCAGAAAGGCTCCCCCGTCCTGATCCACAGGCAAAATCACCTTATCATCCACCAGGATCGGCGAAGCACCGTAGCCGTAGAAGATGTTGAACGGCTCCATCGGCATGCGCCAACGCTCTTTGCCGTCGGCGTTGAACGAGACCAAGCCGAAATCCTGAAAATAGGCGTACACGTTTTCGCCATCGGTCACGGGGCTGGCTGATGCCGGACCGTTGACGTTTTCCAGTCGTCCTGTTTTTGAGCGCGGAACTTCTTTGCGCCAAAGCTCTTTTCCGGTTTTGCGATCCAGCGCGATGACGACCAGCTTGCCGGCTTTTTTGTCGCCGTCGTGCGCCGTCACAAAAATGCGCGTGCGC
>CAZXHW010000925.1:0-1250 GCA_964639915.1 uncultured Heliomicrobium sp. | reverse complement strand
CCCTGGCGGCAACGGGGCTTTCCAAACCACGCTTTTGTCCGGGCCGAACTCCGTCGGCAAATTGGTTTCAGTTGAAATCCCGGTTCCGTTTGGCCCCCGAAAACGCGACCAATCCTCTGCACCCAGCACAGGCAAACAACTGGCAGCGATCAAAATCGTGATCGTGATTGAGTTTCCTAATCGTAATTTGTTCATAAGCCCTCTGAATTTGGTTCAATGCCCTTTGGCATAACTTTCCAGCTTCGTCATCATCTCCTGCCTTTGCGATGATGAAATCAGTTTGCCGCCAACGATGACGGCGTGAATTCGGCGAGTATTTTCAATGGCTTGCAATGGATCTCCGTCTAGCAAAACCAGATCGGCGATTTTTCCGGCTTCAATGGTTCCGAAAGAACCCTGCTTGCCCATAAATTTTGCAGCCTTGCTAGTTGCCGATTGCAGCGCTGCCATTGGCGTCATTCCCGCTTCGACCAGCAAGCCAAGCTCTTCGTGCAAACTCGCGCCCGGCAATACATAACCATCCATCGCATCCGTTCCTGCCAGCAGCGGGACTTTTGTGCGAATCATCGCCGCAATCAGTTCGCGCGATTTATCATTCAGCATTTGCCGAAACGCGAAATCTTCAGGCGAACTGGCTTTGATCACATCGGCTCGGCGCTTATTCCAGCGAGCGAGCATCGAGGCCGGTGTCAGTTTCAGCGAATCGTCGTTTGGTAAATCACTCTCTGTCAGCGGAGCGAATCGCTTGCCCCAAATTGCCGTCGGCACAACATGAATCTGATTTTTGACGAACAACGCGAAAAGCTCTTCACACTTTTTCGAGTCATACGTGGTTGCCATCGCTCGTTGCAAGTCCCGCTGGCGCTGGCGCAATTGCTGGCGATTGGCATTTTTGTCCTCCGAAGCTTTCTTGATCGAAGCCAGCTCCGCTCGCAATTCAGATTCTTTGCTGGAACAAGCCAGCATAATTCCAGCATCGCCGGGTAAAACGGGTGAAATGTGTTCGACGCTTCGTTGCGTCGAACGCGCGACATCAAATGCACTGACAGCTTCCGGGATATGACCGGCAACCGAAATCCCAGCTTTCTGCGATTCATCAACAACTGCTCGCCAGGTTTCCAGTGACAATCCAGCCTGAACTTTGATGAAATCAACGCCATCGGTTTTCAATTTGCGAACCGCTTGCCGAGCTTCCGCTTCGTTGGCGACTGGTTGAAAGTTCACGTCCGCCGGTTGCGGGCCATCTACAA
>CAZXHW010000924.1:0-3267 GCA_964639915.1 uncultured Heliomicrobium sp. | reverse complement strand
ACAACGCCTTCAAACGCTACGCCGCCTCCACCACAGACGTCATCATTGACATCTCCGGCTTCTTCGCTCCGTAAGGACAACGCGTATGTAAGTACTTGCCCGCTGCCGGAAAATAAACTTCCAGCAGCGGGCTTTTTGCTGGCTGATTGCCGACCATTGGTTACGGGTTTAAGATGCCGGGGCTGTTTATCAAATCACTTTCAGGAGAATTGCATGTCTTTTATTCGCCGGGCTGCGGTCAGCGGTCTGTTGATGGGAATCCTCACTCTTTTTTCGGCTTACGCGAAGGCGCAATCCCAGATCAACTGGGATGATGTCCAAAAAGAATCCTTGGAGCTATTCATTCAGTATTTGAAAATTGACACGACCAACCCGCCAGGCAATGAAACGCGCGCGGCTAATTTCTTTGCCGAAATCTGCAAGCGCGAAGGCATAGAGCACAAAGTCTTTGAACCGTTCCCGGGGCGAGGGACTTTGTGGGCGCGGTTGAAAGGCGATGGAAGTCAGCGCCCGCTCGTACTGCTGAATCATACTGATGTAGTCCCGCACAATCCTGAGTTCTGGTCGGTACCGGCGTTTAGTGGTCAGATCAAAGATGGATTCATTTACGGACGCGGCGCACAAGATATGAAATCCGTTGGCGTAGCCCAGTTCATGACCATAGTGGCTTTGAAGCGCGCAAAAGTTAGCCTGAAACGCGACATCATCTTTCTGGCGACAGCGGATGAAGAAGCAGGCGGATTACAAGGCGCTGGCTGGTTTGCCAAAAATCATCCTGAACTGCTTGGCAAAGCCGAATATCTTTTCAATGAAGGCGGCAACAACGTAGTTGATGCTGGCGGAAAAGTTCTTGCTGTCGGCGTTGGCCCTTCGGAAAAAACTCCCGCGTGGTTGCGACTGACGGCGACGGGCGAACCCGGACACGCTTCGATTCCGCGACCGAATTCGTCTGTCAATCGCTTGCTGCGAGCGCTGAACAGGTTGCTGGATTATTCGCCGCCCATCCAGTTGACTCCTGTGGTTGAGCAATCCTTCAAAGCCATTGCGCCCTTGATGCCGCCAGAGATGGCAGCCAAGTACTCGAATTTGCGCGAATCGGTCAAAGACCCTGCGTTTGCGCGAATGCTGGAGGCTGATCCTGGCGCAAAGGCGCTGACGCGAAACACCATTACGGTCACGATGCTGACTGGCAGCAGCAAGGTGAACGTCATTCCTCCAATCGCAACCGCTGAAGTGGACACGCGGCTGGTTCCAGGGGAAAAGCTGGATCGCTGGATCGCGGAATTGCGCGGCGTCATCAAAGACGACTCCATCAAGGTGGAGCCAGTCCTGGCGTTTGAGGCCAATGCCTCGCCGATTGACACCGATCTGGTCAAAGCTGTCGCGGATGTCGTCAGCAAGCGCTTTCCCGGTGCAATCATCACGCATCCGGTTTTGGCGGGGTTTACCGATTGCCATTACTTCCGCGAAATGGGAATTCACAGCTACGGCTTTTCGCCTTTTATTGCGCCGAACAGGGAACTGGGCGGAGGCTTTCACGGTAACGATGAACGCATAGGCAAGAAAGCATTTGTTGATGGCGTGAAGTTTTTTTACGAAGTGGTTGAGCGGCTGGCGAAGTAAAGCAAGGAACTCTATGGCTTCAATTGAATTGAAACGACGTATTCGTTGGGCGGATGCTGATGCAGCCGGACGGCTGCATTATCCGCGCATCTTTGAATACTTTGAAGAAGGCGAAGTCGAATTGCTGCGGTCAGTGGGAATCGAACTGCTAGGCGGTGGCGTTGAAGTCAGGGAATATGACTTTCCGCGAAAGCACGTTGACGCCATCTTTCACCGCATGTTGCCGCTGGATGCGGAGTTTGTAATGCGCGTTTCGATTGGGAAACTCGGCAACAGTTCGATTCGTTACGACTACCAGGTCTTTGCTGACGAGGATTGTACGGAGTTGGCGCTGGAAGGTTCGATGACCGTCGTTGTCGTTAAAGAGGGAAAACCTGCTTCCATTCCGGATCACCTACGCGCAGCTTTGTCGTAAGAAAAAGGGTATGGCACCGACGGAAGATTTCGGTGCCATACCCTTTTATTGCCAATCTTACTTGCTAGCCAAAATGTGCTCTGTTTTCGTTTTGTAATCTTGCAGATTGTCGTGCTGAACCACGATGGTGGGAATTAAGACTCGTTTGTCAGCCGGAATGACAGACTTGTCTCCTTTCAAAATCTTGGCCGTCAATAGAACAGATTGATACCCATATTCGAACGGCTGTTGCGCCACAGTGCCAAAGATCAAGCCATTTTTGATTCCTTCGAGTGTTTCCTTCTCATCGTCAAAGCAAACAACTTTGATTTGACCGGTTTTTTGAGCGCCTCCCAGCTCGCGCAGGATTGCTGGGCCATTGTATGACCACAGGCCGACCATGCCGACCAGGTCTGGATTTTTCTTCAATGCTTCCGCAGCATTTTCCTCCGCTTTGATAAAGTCGTTGTCATCCACCATCAAATCAAGAATTTCGATCTTTGATCCCGCAACTGCTTCGCGCAGGCCGGCCAGCCGATCCTGTGAGTTTTCCTGGTTCTTGCCAGCGAAAACCATGACTTTGCCTCCTTTGGGCAGTGCTTTTTTGAGCAGCTCACCAGCTTGCTGCCCGGCGGCTTTATTATCTGCGCCAAGATAGAGTGCGCGATCGGTTTCCGGAGCATCGCTATCTTCTGTGATCAGCAGCAACTTTTTGGAAGTTCTGTTTAGCAGGTCTTTCATGCCGGTTGGGTCAAGCGGACTAATGGCAATGGCATCAGCTTCGTCTTTCACAAGGGATTCGTTGATGTATCGTTCTTGTTCTTTGACCGTTCCACCAAACGCCGTCTTGAAAATTACGTCCACGTCAGCCAGTTCGGCGTCCGCCTTTTCACTTCCTTTTTGAATTGCCTTCCAGAAATTCGTGCCGGTGTTAGAAATCAGCACAATTGTTTTCTTAGATTTTGCGGGTTTGGGCGCTGAACTGCAGGCAATAAATTGTATGGATGCAGTTGCTAATAAACAGAATAGTGTAATGCGAATAAGTTTTTGCACGGTTGAACCTCTTCTTTTGAAAAGAGCCGAGTGCTGGACGCAATTCAGCTCAAGCCATCTTTTTAAAATTGATAAGTGCGCGGATTTGATGGCTGTTTTTACTATTCTTATGGGCTTGTGGCAATGGGCGGCAGTGGGACAGGCTACAGACTGTCCCACTTGGATTGAATGGTTTATTTGCCTGTCATCAGTTGGAC
>CAZXHW010000923.1:0-3269 GCA_964639915.1 uncultured Heliomicrobium sp. | reverse complement strand
GCGTGGGCCATCGCTGAATACTTGCACGATCATGATCGGCATTCCGCCAAAACGCTCTTTGCAACTCATTATCATGAGATGACCGAACTCTCGAAGCTGCGCCCCGGAGTTCGCAATTACCAAGTCGCCGTTTCGGAATCGAAAGGCGAAATTGTATTTTTGCGGAAAGTCGTGGAAGGCTCGGCAAGTAAAAGCTACGGTATAGAAGTCGCCAAGCTGGCCGGGTTGCCGAAAACCGTTGTCGAACGGGCGAGAGAAATTCTGACCAATCTGGAGCAAAACGAATTGGACGTGACAGGCAAACCGAAATTCGCCAAGCATCTGAAAAAGCCAAGCAAGCATGTTAATCAGATGTCGTTGTTAGAAGCGTTTGGAGAAGAAGCTGAAACTATGGAATAACGTTGGACAGAGTTTGAGCGATTGGGTAGGAGATGAAGCTACAAAAAGAAATAGGCGCGACAGTCGTGGGATTGCCTGTCGCGCCTGATAGTGCGGTTACCTTTCCTCACCCTTGGTAACCGCTGACACCGTCAGTGGAACTAACCACCTGGTATCTCGTTGCCCCACTCAAGCTATTGCAAGCACGGTGCCACAGACCGTTGCCTTGTCAAAAAAGCCAGAAACCTCAATAACGACAGGCCTTCCCGCACGGTTGCTATTTTGTAAGCAGTTACGCTTTCTCGATGTCTTCGAGCAGTTTTTACACAAACCGCAGGGAATATTTTTCACAAAGCTGCTCATCACCAGCAATTGCAGGAAATAACCGAGTAAATTTGGGAGTAACGCAAATCAAGCTCTGCCTGATCTACCAGTAAAAACGCTGGAAGGTAAGATGTGGTGATCTTTTTTGTGGGATAAAGTCAGTTCTTGTACGACTTTGTGTTGACTAACCCATGCTCGCTGCCTAGAATCCTGCCACCTTATCAAAAGCAGTTCACAAGTAGTGTCATTTATTAGCCCCGATCCTTTAAGACAAAGCGGTCAGTTCTTTTGGGGTCTTACCTGTTCACGATCCAAGCGCAGATCGTGAGACTTTAGTTCAGTACCAAGTTCCTTATCTTTAGACTTTCTGGTCTATCGCGAAGCGTGGTTTGCTTCCCGGTTGATACTACATTCAGGATTGTCCAAAAACACCGAGGAGTTAAACTGCCTGACAACAGTTGATTCCTTGGCACTTTCCCACAGAGGATTTTAGAAATATGGCAGAACCATTCCTATCTGAAATCAGAATCATGTCGTTTGTCTTTGCGCCGAAAGGCTGGGCGCTGTGCAACGGCCAATTACTCCCCATCAACCAGAATCAAGGGCTTTTCAGTTTGCTGGGAACCACCTTTGGCGGAGACGGGCGTGTGAACTTTGCGTTGCCCGACCTGCGCGGACGCGTGCCAATTCACGTTGGCAGTGGCCATACATTGGGCGAAAAAGGCGGCGAGCAAGCGCATACGCTTTCGATTGCTGAATTGCCGACACATACGCATGTCGCAAATGCTTCATCGGCAGTGGCCACCGCAACGATTCCAAACAACAGCCTCGTCCTAGCTCAAGGTCAATTTGAAATTTATCGCCAGGCATCCAGCTTGGTGGCATTAAACGCGGGCACCGTAAGTAATGTCGGCGGCTCGCAGGCTCATTTGAATATGCAGCCGTTTTTGACTTTGAGCTTCTGCATTGCGCTGCAAGGAATCTTCCCATCACCCAACTAAGGAGAAAATCATGGCACAACCCTATGTCGGTGAAATCAGAATGTTCGCAGGCAACTTCGCCCCTGCAGGCTGGATGTTTTGCGAAGGACAATTGCTGCCGATTTCTGAGAATGAGACACTCTTTCAACTAATCGGCACGACCTATGGTGGTGACGGGGAATCAACTTTTGCGCTGCCTGACTTGCGGGGACGGATTCCGATTCATCAAGGGAACGGCTTTATCCTGGCTGAAACGGGCGGCGCAGAAGAGATAACTCTGACCGTATCGCAGATACCGGCACACTCGCACCCTATGCTGGCGTCAGCCGACGTGGCCAGTTCGCTAAATCCGCAAAGTAACGTCGTGAGCACTCCGCTCACCGCCACTCCCTACTTTGCCGCTACACCGGCCAGTCCGCTCTCTCCCCAGTCAATTTCTGCGGTGGGCGGAAGCCAGCCACACACAAACTTTCAACCGTACCTGTGCGTGGACTTCATCATCTCGTTATTTGGGATTTTCCCAAGCCCAACTTGAAATGACTCTGCGCAGCTTTTCCGGCGCGCCAACTTTTTCATTTCAACATTGAGATTTTCCTCGTTAAGCAACCAAGGAGATATTCATGGCAGATCCATTTGTCGCTGAAATTCGCATCTTCCCATTTAACTTCGCGCCGAGAGGTTGGGCTTGGTGCGATGGCCAGCTATTGCCGCTTTCACAAAACACTGCGCTCTTCTCTTTACTTGGCACAACTTACGGTGGCAACGGTAAATCAAATTTTGCCTTGCCGGATTTGCAAGGTCGTGCGCCAATGCACCCCGGTCAGGGGCCTGGGCTTTCACTTCACGATCTGGGAGAAACAGGAGGCTCGGAAACAGTCACACTGCTTGAATCCGAAATACCGTCCCACAGTCATGCGTGGAATGTCAGGGCAGCCGATCCGGGCGAGGACAGAACGCCCGCCAATGAAGCCCTGGCCAGATCAACTGGCGGGAATCTTTATGGCGCGGTTTCCAGTCTAGTGGCGATGTCTGACAATGCGCTGCCGCCCGCTGGTGGCGACCAGCCGCATAATAATATGCAGCCGTATTTGACGTTTTACTTCAACATCGCGCTGCAAGGTGTCTTCCCGCCGCGCACGTAGTTCGGCGATTGCGCCACGATTGAATAACGCGGGCAAGGGTTAGATGTTTTTTGACCTTGCCCGCCTTTCTTAACATTGATATAGCCGACTAAACCGTTGACAGGTATTAGGGCGTCCCCCTAAACTCCCAACTTGTCTGCGGCGATTTTCTTCACAGATTAACCTGCTGCTGGAACTGCTCCTCACTCACTGGCAACGGACTGAACTCACAGGTCGCAATTTGAGCAATCCAACAGCAAAGCTTGCATAACTTTACATAACATCAAGAGACTTAAACGCGATTCACATCGCGTGTTCCTTCGGTCTTCTCTAAATTGGCTGTCCCCCAAATGCGAACTCGTTTGGCAGGTCTTGCCAAGACTGTCCAAACCACGACTTAGAGGCTTCACTTATGAAACGACTATCCATCCTGATTGTGGCGCTGGCTTTGGGAGCGTTATTGATT
>CAZXHW010000922.1:0-3270 GCA_964639915.1 uncultured Heliomicrobium sp. | reverse complement strand
AAAATCTTTGTGTGATTCCGCAGAATCAACGCTGACTCCCAGAATGACGGCATTGGCTTTTTCGTACGCTGCCAGATCACGTTGGAAATTTTTGGCTTCGACAGTGCAGCCCGATGTGAAGTCTTTGGGATAAAAATACAGCACAACCCATTTGCCGCGATTGCCTTTCAAGCTGACGTTTGCGCCTTCGTTGCTTTTCAGATCAAAGTCCGGCGCCGCCTGGCCGACTTCGGGAAGACCGGCAAAAGCCAGTGACTTGCTGACAGGATAGGCCAGCGCGAGCACTGCCAAAAGTATCAAAAATTTAGTCGTGTTTTTCATGCGTGATTTTCCTTTTTGTTCTCTTTTAAGAGGAAATAAGTTCAGAGCTGTTCTGTCAGCCCCATTTCTGTTTTTCCCAAAGATTGCCGCTCAAGCAGTTTCCAGAGCGGGTGATTCCGCGACATCGTTGTGGCTACAATTAGACTGTACCCACATCAACAAGTTTTGGTTTCAGCCAATGCAGCGATTGCAAAAAGAGTTCTTGGCGAGTTGGGTTCATCCAACCCGTTTCCATTTCATTGAAATTGAATTGTGTGATTGAGTGCGGAGACATGGCCAATCCCCGCAAAGAAGGGGTCAGCCGATAAGCCGCAAACAAATGCCCAAATCGGACGCAAACTGCGCCGGTCGCCAAACAACAGTTCAAATGCGGTGCATAATTTCTCGCCTGTCGAAAATTTGAATAGGTGATGTGCAACAACGCTTTTCGAAGAAGCGCTCCCAAGCTCTTACTTGGCAATCGGAATATAGGCGAATTTTCAAGGCAGGTCTAGGATCGCCCTCCGCATCACAAGTCGGCTGGACGAAAAGTAAAGCTGTCAGTAATATCCCGCCTTTCATTTTTGATTCCCAAAAAGCCACCACGGCATTCGATGGCGGCGGCAGTTTACTTTCAAACTGCCACCGTAGATGCCTGGGTGGCTTTTTTCTTTTTTGGAGTAGCGATGAGCATACAAAGCACCAGTCGTTTTCGCGGACGCTGGGAAGCGTTCTGAGAACTCGCCGTCAAAGGCGGGCCTCCCGTGCGGGGGCAAAAACTGATGGCGTGGCGACTGCCACCGTTACTGGCCAGTCTTGCGCCTGGCCAAACAATCACCGGCCCCGAAGGTTCGACGGTCGCGTGGGCACAAGTGCGCCTGCAGGAAGCCACGCGAATGGCCTTGGCCGCCGTGGCCAACGATGTGCGTCTGGGGTTGCAGGAAACTGTCGGCATCGCTGCCAAATGGAGCGAAGGCGAGCGCGCTTCGGTCGTCATCAACTTGCCGGAAGGCACCGATTCGCAATTCATCGCTCACGCCATTGACCTGGAAAACGTCGAAGCGTGGTGTGACGAACACAACCAAGTCCATGTCGCCATTGGTCCGTGGTATTCAACAAAAGACGTGGACCAGGTTGTACTGTCCATCACCAAAGTCGTCCACGTGCTTCTCGGATTGCACGCCTCTGGCAAGCGTAACTTGTCCAAGCAAAGTTAAAAAGACTGGAACGCGTTCAATTCACATCGTCTGCTTGCTGGCAATGGCTCGCCAAGCCTTTGGCGGCATCCCAATCTGGCGGCGGAAGATACGCGAAAAATGGCTTTGATCGGCAAAGCCCAATTCCAAAGCAATTTCAGACAAGGACGCTGCTGGTTGCAGCATTCTTTCGCAGGCGGCTTCGACGCGAAGCTTCTGCACAAATCCGTTGACCGTCGTTTGGTGAAAGCGGCGAAAGATGGTGGCCAAGTGAACAGGATGAACGCCCGCTTCGGCGGCCAGTTCGGTCATCGAATGTTTTTCGGTGAATTCATCGCGCAAACGAGTTTCCACACTGCGCAGCCAGAGCGGTTTTTGTCGCTCGCTTTGTCGCGGATGACGCGCGAGCGCAGCCAGCAGTTCCAGCAACAATCCTTCCAACGCCAGTTCACAGCCTTCTTCAGCCGCGCTGAATTCGCGGTAAAGCCGCATCATCAGCCACCCGGCCTCCGCTTGAGGTAAAACGAAAGGGTCGGAAACAATCGCGGCGTAATCCCGCAACCGTTCCAGCCAATCCGATGAAACTTCTGTGTTGAAAAAATGACAGCCGCGTTGGCCAACCGCATCCTGATGATGAAGTGCCGCTGGATGCCACATCAACGTCATCGGCTTGTGCGTCACCGTCTGCCTGCCATACCACTCTTCGTAATCGCCATTGAGAAAAAACGAAAAGAAGCCGAATTCGTGCGAATGCTGCGGCAATGCGCGCGGCTTCGGGTGTTTCACTTCCGACATCACCACTCCGTGAAGCTGCCGTCGCCGCATGACGCTGCCGAAATACTCCCCGGCGTGCAGTTGTTTGTTTTGCTGACCGCTCATCGTTCGTTCCTTTCGCGATTCATCGCCGTAATTCAGTCCAAAAGCCTGTGTTCGTTCAAGACGCTTCGGCAAGACTTGGCTACCCTTACCTAGATGGGAATAGTTCCCGTTCGAATTTACATTCACCAGAAGGAGAAACCGTCATGAACAACGCAATCAAGTCTGTAAAGTTCTTCGCGTTTGCCGGCCTCGCCGTGGCCTGCTTGTTGTTTTTCATCTCATCGCCGGAACCGTCGGCGACCGCTCAGTCACAGAAGCAGCAACCGGCATCCGCCGAAAAACCTGTCGCCGTCTTTGAAGGCCAGGATACCTTGCTGCGGCCTGATGGCTATCGGGAATGGGTATTTGTCGGCAGCTCTACCGGCCTCAATTATTCGCCGAATCCCGCGCCTTCCAGTTCTACCGCTGGGACGGATTTCAAAAACGTGTACATCAATCCGTCGTCGTATCGTGAATTCGTCAAAACCGGCACATTTCCCGAAGGAACCATGATGATTTTGGAAATCGCGCAAGCCGCGAACAAAAACGAACCCGGTTTGCAAGGAGCATTTGCCAGCAAGTACATCGCGCTGGAAGCTTCCGTCAAAGACAGCAAACGCTTTTCCGGCGGTTGGGCGTATTTCGGCTTTACCGACAGAGAAGGCAAATTAAAAGACAAAACCAAGCCTTTCCCGGATTCCGCTTGTCTGTCCTGCCATCAGCAAAAAGCTGCGACCGACCGCGTCTTCACACAGTTTTACCCTGTGCTGAACGCCGCGCATACGAAATAAGCCAGTTCAATGCATCGAGCGGCAGTGCGACTTGGTGACTTCAAGGTGTGCCGTCAACAAAGCCACCAGGTCGCTTCAATAAAAGCACCAATCCCAAAACACTCAAAATGATGACCAAACATAAT
>CAZXHW010000921.1:0-3274 GCA_964639915.1 uncultured Heliomicrobium sp. | reverse complement strand
AAGGTTTCCCTCGGAGGAAAAGAGAATGATCCGTTACTCAACCCTGCTTCTTGTTGTCTTGTTTGCTACTGTTGCCTTCGCGCAAAACCCGGCTCCGCAACAACCCGCCGCTGCTCCGCAAGCTGCGCCCGCGAATCCGCTCAGCACGGAAGCCAAACAAATGTACAACGGCGTCAAAACCAATCTGATCAAGATGGCCGAGAAAATGCCCGAAGAGCATTACGCATTCAAAGCCACGGCGGACGTTCGTACCTTCGGCCAGTTGATTGGCCACGTCGCCGATTCGCAAGCCCGCACGTGCGGAATGCTGATTGGTGACACGAAGCAGTTGGGCGCTTCGTCGAAAACTGCCAAAGCTGATCTGGTGGCTGCGCTGAAAGAATCCTTTGCAATGTGCGACAAAGCCTTTGATTCGCTGACCACGGATGCTGAAGCCGTCAAACTGGTTCAGATGGGGCAACGCCAAAGCACCAAAGTAGGCGCGCTGGTCAGAACCGTTTCGCACTCGAATGAAGAGTACGGCTATATGGCTGTGTATATGCGCTTGAAAGGCGTTGTGCCGCCTTCGAGCGAAGGCCGCTAAAAAAGTTCAGAGTTCACGCTTCAGCGTGTAGAGATTTCTGATGGCACGCTGAAGCGTGAACTCTAAACGAGGCAAGCATGCGAACAAGATATTTGCTTATCAGCGCAGTCGTCTTGATTGCCACCGCAACCTGTCTGGCTGACGCTCCGAACTTGCTTGATGTGGTCAAACGGCGCGACCACGTTGCGCTGAAAGCCTTGCTGAAAGCCAAAGCTGACGTAAACGTCGCCCAGCCGGATGGCGCGACCGCGCTTGCATGGTCAATTTACCTGGACGACACCGAAGCTGCGGAACTGCTACTCGCCGCCGGAGCCAAAGTCAACACAGCGGATGAATATGGCGAAACTCCGCTGACGCTGGCCTGCAACAACGGCAACGCAGCATTGATCAAAAAACTGATCACCGCGGGCGCAGATGTAAAAGCCGCACGTTGGGATGGCAGCACAGCGTTGATGCTGGCGGCAAATTCTGGCAGCGCCGAAATCGTGAAGCTGTTGCTTGAACGTGGCGCATCCGTCAACGCCACCGAACAGAAAAAAGGCCAGACCGCGTTGATGTGGGCCGCTTCTGAAGGCCATTCCGAAGTTGTCAGCGTGTTAATCAAACACGAAGCTGACGTCAAAATCATTTCCAAAAACGGCTATTCGGCGTTGATGTTCGCCGCTGTCAAAAACGACGCAGCTTCAGTTAAAGCCTTGTTGGCAGCGGGCGCTGATGCAAATTCCAAATTGCCCGACGGATCGCCTGTGCTGGTCGCGTCGGCAGCGTTTCGTGGCAATGAAGCTGCTGTCGCTTTGGTCGAAGGCGGCGCGGACGTTAAAGCCGCTGATCGCCGTGGCAACACGCCGCTGCATATTGCCGCACAACTTGGCGAAGTCGAATTGGTTAAGCGCCTGCTGGCCAAAGGTGCTGATCCCAACGTCCGCAACGCTAAAGTTCCAGGTTCTGTTGGCGCAAGCCCGTTTCGCCCACCAGCAGGCGAAGTTACGGCCCTTCATCTCGCAGCAAAAGCCGGTCAACTGGAAGTAATGAAGCTCTTAGTTGCAGGCGGAGCTGACACGAAGCTCAAAGCCGAAGACGGCACGACCTTGCTGATGCAAGCCGCAGGCAGCACCAACGTCGAAGTCGTCAAATATGCCTTCGAGTTTGATTCCGATGTTAAGGCCGTCACCACGACGAGTAGTACCGTCATCCACGCAACCGTCACTGGCGTAGGGCCAACCGCCGATCAAAAAGAAATCTGCAAAGTGATTCGCTTCCTGGCCGAAAAAGGCGCTCCGCTGGATGAGCGTAACTCCACGGGCCGCACTCCGATTGATATCGCAGACTTCCTGCCGCTGGATCAAGCCGTAGACCTGCTGACCGAACTCATCATCAAATCCGGTGCAACGCCAAAGATGCCAACCAAGCGTTGATGGTTTGATGCGGTACCGGGAGTGGTAGCGACCGGGTCAGTCCAAACACTCTGTACCGTAATCCAGACTTGATATAAATTGACCTCGCTTGATTGGCTACCTATTTATCGCTGATCAACGTTCCATCTTAATTCTTCTACAAACAGGAGTTTTCGATTTATGGCTACGCTGTTCCGCCTTCGGCTGGGATTCGGCCTGATGTTGGCCGTCGTGTTTGGGTTAGTTCTTTCCACACGCGACGATGCGGTTTTATCTGCGCCGCAATCCGTCGCCAGAGTTGATGCGAAACTCTTTCAAGGCTTGCGCTATCGTTCCATTGGCCCGGCGCGTGGTGGCAGAGTTACGGCAGTAGCAGGTCACCGAAAACAGCCGCACACGTTTTATATGGGTGCGACCGGCGGTGGCGTTTGGAAATCCACGGACGCCGGGCAGAATTGGGTGAACATCTCTGATGGTTTTTTCGAGACGGCTTCGATTGGCGCGATTGCGGTGGCGGAATCTGATCCGAATATCGTTTATATCGGCACAGGCAGCGCGGCGATTCGCAGCAATGTGATTTTGGGCAAGGGCGTTTATAAATCTACGGACGCTGGGAAAACCTGGACGCATATCGGCTTGCGCGAAGTCGGGCAGATTGGCTCGGTCAAAGTTGATCCACGCGATGCCAATGTCGCTTATGTTGCTGCGCTCGGCCAGCCGTTTGGAGCCAACGCCGAACGCGGCGTGTTCCGGACCAAAGATGGCGGCAAGTCCTGGCAGAAAGTTCTGTTTATCAACGACCGCACCGGAGCCGTTTCACTGGCGATGAATCCGGCGAATCCGAGTGAGCTTTACGCTGGTTCGTGGCGGGCGGTGCGAAAGCCGTGGACGATTGTCAGTGGCGGTCCGGCTGCGGAATGTGGCATTTACAAAAGCACTGACAGCGGCGACACCTGGAAGCATCTGGACAGCGGATTGCCGAAGGGGTTGATTGGCAAAGTCGGCCTGGACATCAGCGCGGCGAATCCTCAGCGGGTGTACGCACTGATGGAAGCGACCAATCCGGACGGAAGCGGCGCAGGCGGCGTGTACCGTTCGGAAGATGCCGGAGCGAGTTGGACGCTGATCAACAAAACTGGCGGATTGATTGCGCGGCCTTTTTATTACACCTACATCAATGCCGATCCGAAAAACGCGGATGTGGTGTACGTCAACAATCTGTCTTTCTACAAATCCACGGATGGCGGCAAAAGCTTTCGGCCAATTTCGACGCCACACGGCGACAATCAGGGGATGT
>CAZXHW010000920.1:0-3278 GCA_964639915.1 uncultured Heliomicrobium sp. | reverse complement strand
TTGGCATTCCGGTTTCGGCAAAAGCAGTTACCGGAAACGTCACAGTAGTTTCGCCCACAGCAACCGGATCTTTGACTATATATCCCGGCAACGCTTCTTTGCCGCTGGCTGCCAGCACAAATTACATTGCCGGCGATGTTCTGAACAACGTCTTTACTGTGGGGCTGGATGCGCTGAATGGCACGTTCAAAATTTCCTCCACCCAAACTGTTGATGTTGTGATTGACATCACTGGTTACTACGCTCCGCCGGGACCGGGCGGGTTGTATTTCCATCCGTTGCCGCATCCGGCACGCTTGTTGGAAACTCGCATCGGGCAACCCGGATGCACAACACCCGGAGCGCCTTTGGCGGCCAACACAGACACCACGCAGCAAGGAACGACCATGTGCGACGGCGTCACCATTCCGGCAGCGGCCAAAGCGCTGGTTGGCAATGCAACGACGGTTGGCCCCGCGGCAAATGGCTTCCTGACGCTGTATCCCGCTGATGCGGCATCGCGCCCATTAGCGGCCAGCGGAAATTACAAATCCGGCCAAACTCTCAATTCACCTTTCACGGTCGGGCTTTCGCCAACGGGGCAATTCAAAATTTATACCGTGGCGCAAACCGATCTGGTGGTGGACGTGCTGGGCTATTTCAGCACGGATGCCACAGATGTGAACGGAACCGGATTGCTGTTTAATCCGCTGACCCCATCCCGGTTGCTTGATACCAGGCCCGGCGCAACCGGAGCTTGTTTCTTGCCAGGAGCTGCGTTGACCGGAGGGACTGAGGCGGCTCAAGCTGCACGCAACGTTTGCACCATTGCCAACACGGCGCAGGCCATTGTTGGAAATGTGACAACCGTGCTGCCGCCAGCGAACGGTTTCTTGACTCTCTGGCCAAGCGACGCTGCGACCAGACCGCTGGCAGCAACCTCAAACTACCAATCCGGCAGAAACTTCAATCGCTACTTTACGGTGGGGTTGGGGGCAGATGGCGCATTCAAAATGTACTCGTCACAAACCATTAATCTGGTGATTGATGTGTCGGGTTATTTTGCGCCGTAAACCGGCTGTGTTGGTGGCCGAATAGCAAAAAACGAAAACGCCGGGAAGATCATCAAGGTCTTCCCGGCGTTTTCTGGTATTGGGTTTTGTTTTCGGTTTTAGACTTTTTCGCCGCGGGCACGCATATTGGCCAGCACTTTCTCGATACCAAGCTTGTCAATCGTCTTGATGCCGCGCGGTGTGACGCGCAAACGAACCCAACGGTTTTCGCTTGGAATAAAGAAACGGTGCGATTGCAGATTCGGTTCAAAGCGGCGCTTTGTTCGATTATTTGCGTGCGAGACGTTATTACCTGACATCGGCTTCTTGCCGGTTACTTGACATACTTTAGACATCGAATTGTCCTCCTACTAGAAAACTAGAAAAATTGCGTGTTTACGAAGTGGGGGAATGTACACGACGAAGCCCGAAAAAGCCAGCGTTGCGAAATTTTTTTGGAATCGTGGGGCATAACCTGTTGTTGGCTTGACAGTTTCACGTGCGAGATAGTTTGATAGCCGCACGAGCGCATATTAGCCCGAAGCGATACCAAAATGATTAAACGTGGCCTCCTCCTAATACTTTTGATTGTCGTTATCGCATTTGCCTATGTTCATTTTCAGGTTCATGGATACGACAATCGAATTATTACCAACCTGAACGAATTGGATACCAGCCGCTGGTCAAAGCCCCGCGTGGCCATCGTTTTTGGAGCCAGCGTGTACGGCAACGGCGATCTTTCCCCGATTCTGGAAGATCGAGTGGACACGGCGATTGAATTGTACCGCGCCCGAAAAGTGGATCGCATTCTGGTTTCAGGCGACAACCGGCACGCCAGTTACAATGAACCAAAAGCGATGCAGGAATACCTGGTGACGCACGCTGTCGCGCCGCAAGATGTGGTTGTGGATTATGGCGGGCGTTCGACTTATGAAACCTGCATGCGTGCAAAGGATGTTTTTGGATTGCAGCGCGCGGTTCTGGTGTCACAGGGGTATCATTTGCCGCGCGCGCTTTATATTGCCAACAACCTTGGACTTGACACTGTCGGGATGGCCGGAGATTTGCGGTTGAAACCCAAAGCGGATTACCAGAGTTTCCGCGAATGGGCAGCAGAGGTAAAAGCCTTCCTGAACCTGAAATACTTTCCCCCAGACGTGTTGCTCGGCGATATGAAGCCGATTAAGTAGAGACTTTCATACGGCATGGCACACGAATCACGAATGAACGAGTTTTCCTGGCGTTCCCGCAGCGCTTCACTGGGCCGCTTTAAGCGCGAAGTTTTCGACGTCTTGATCATTGGCGGCGGAATTACCGGCGCGGGATTAGCCCTGGATGCCACAGTGCGCGGATTGAAAACCGCCCTGGTGGAAAAGCGCGATTTTGCCGCCGGAACTTCCAGCCGTTCGACCAAGTTGATTCACGGCGGACTGCGGTATTTGGAACAGTTCGATTTTGCTCTGGTACACGAAGCCCTGTTGGAACGGTCTGTGATGACGCGCACCGCTCCCCATCTGACGGAAGCCTTTCCTTTTGTAATTCCCATTTATTCTGACAGTCGTCGGAATTACGACCATCCGCTGATGATGCGCGCCGGGTTGTTTTTGTATGACTTGCTGGCAGGACGGCATAATTTTGCGCGACATCGGCGATTAAACAAGGAAGAAGCGTTGAGGCTTGCGCCGCAACTTGATCCCAATGGTTTGAAAGGCGCATTTCTATATTACGACGCGCGAACGAACGACGCCCGGCTGGTGATTGAAGTCATTAAAGCCGCCAATGAGCGTGATGCGGCAATTGCCAACTATTCAAAAGTGGAAAGCTTTTTGCGCGATGGCGACGGCAAAATTTCCGGCGCGCGCGTGGTGGATGAATTCACCGGCGAACAAATGGATCTGCAAGCCAGCGTGACGATCAACGCCACGGGAATCTGGCTGGAAGAGACGATCCGTTTGAACAGCGACAACAGCAACGGGCTTTCGAAAAAACTGCGACCAGCGAAAGGCATTCACCTGACTGTTCCAGCCAACCGCTTGCGCGTGGACGCCGCCTGGCTGATTCCTTCGTTGACCGGCCATCGGTTTTACTTCGTCGTGCCGTGGCAGGATCGCGTCAATATCGGAACCACGGACACGGATTACGAAGGCGGCAAAGATTTTCCGCAGGCTCAACCGGAAGAAGTCGCTGAAATCCTGAACGCCATCAATTCCTATTTTCCAGGCGCGAATCTGGATACCACGGACGTCA
>CAZXHW010000919.1:0-3280 GCA_964639915.1 uncultured Heliomicrobium sp. | reverse complement strand
AATACAAGAAGGCCAATTTGACCGGCGTGGACATTCGCACCGGGATTGACCGCACGACGCTTGATCCAAACAACCCGTCCGTTCGCTATTTCGGTTGCACGCCTGTACCCGTTGCAGGCTCTACTACCCAATTCCAGTGCGCGGCGAACTCAACCCCGTTCAGCATCCCTGGCGAGTTCGAGTTTGGGAAAGCAGCGCAGTTCATTAGCGCCTTTCGGCAAACGCCAGTCTTCACTGAGAACATCTCGATTGTGAAACGGTTTAACCTGACGGGAGACGGCCGCGTGAAGTTTATTTATCGCGCGGACATCTTCAATCTGTTCAATCGGACGAACTTCGCGGTGAACGGCACAATCGGCAACGCCGACTTCGGAAGAGCGACCGCCCCACAAAATGGCCCCCGTATTATCACGATGGGTGGGCGGCTGGAGTTCTAGCTAGCGACCACCGAGTAATGGAAGTAGCTTTCTTCAGGGCTGGCGTTTGTGCGTCGGCCCTTTTTCTTTGGTCGCACTGACAAAATGGAACCGCCTGATTACAATTGCCGCGCTCAGCAGAAAAATCGGTTTTGGAGGTAACAATGATGGCAACACCGCAGGCTAAATTGTTTGTTTCAGCAGAAGAGTATTTGCGCCGGGAGCGTGAAGCTGAAGCGCGCCACGAATATGACAACGGACGAATTTATGCGATGGCGGGCGAAAGTCCCAACCACAGTCGTGTCTGCGTCAATGTGGCTGGCGAAGTGCGAGCGCGCTTGAAAGGAAAATCTTGTGAACCGTTTTCCTCAAACATGAAAGTATGCGTCACTGTAGCGGGCAAATTTTATTATCCGGATTTGTCCGTGGTTTGTGGTGAGGCGATTTACCACGATAAAAAACGTGACGCGCTGCTAAACCCAAAAATCATCATTGAAGTTCTTTCCCCTTCGACTGAAAAATACGACCGCAGTGTGAAGTTTCTGGCTTATCAGCAAATTGAGTCGTTGACAGATTTTCTGCTGATTTCCCAGGATAAGCCGCTAGTGGAACATTTTGAGCGGCAACCCAGCGGTCAATGGCTTTACACCGCGCATAAAGATTTGTCTGCGAACGTCTTGTTACCCTCCATTGATTGCATTTTGCCGCTGACTGAAATTTACGACCGCGTCGAATTTCCGCCAGAAGAAGAGCTGCAATCTGATCCGCACCCTCAAAGTGACTTACTACAAGAAGAATAAATAAGGAGCACCCATGGTCTCGACTAAGCTTCAAAAACTCTGTTTCGTGTCTATGACGATTTTGCTGGCATTCGCATTTGCCTGGCCTGTTTCAATCAGCGAAGGGAAGTCCGGCGAACGGCGGCTGCTTTACGTGGCAACTCCGGGCATTCGCAACTATCTGGAATTCGGCGGACACGGATTGTTGGTATTCGACATAGATGACGGCCACAAATTGCTCAAACGAATCAAGACTTCCGGCTTCGACAAAGAGAGCAAGCCGCTGAACGTTAAAGGGATTGTCGCCAACGCCAAAACCAATCGCGTGTACATCAGCACCACCGAAACCTTGCAGTGTATTGATCTGCTGACGGAAAAGATTCTTTGGGAAAAGGGGTACGAGGGCGGAACCGATCGGATGGCGATTGATCCAAACGGGAAGTTTATCTACATACCTTCACTGGAAAAAGACCACTGGCACGTGGTGGATGCGGCAACTGGCGATGTCATCAAAAAGCTGGTTCCGAAATCCGGTGCGCACAACACGATTGTCGGCTTGGATGGCAAATGGGCGTATCTGGCCGGGTTGAAATCGCCGGTTCTGAACATTTCCGACACCAGCAAACACGAAATCACCAAAACCGTCGGCCCGTTCAGCAACGTGATTCGCCCGTTTACGATCAATGGTGCGCAAACCCTGGCGTATGTGAACGTCAACGACCTGCTTGGTTTTGAAATTGGGGACATTCGCACGGGCAAAATGCTGGCGCGCGTCGAAGTTTCCGGCTTTCAAAAAGGCCCGACGAAACGTCACGGCTGCCCGAGTCACGGTGTCGGCCTGACGCCAGACGAAAAAGAAATCTGGATTGCCGACGCCTTCAACCAGCGAATCCACGTTTTCGACAACACTGTGATGCCTCCGAAACAAATCGCCAGCTTGCCTGTGCGCGAACAGCCCGGCTGGGTGACCTTCAGCTTGGATGGCAAATTTGCTTACCCTTCGACTGGCGAAGTCTTCGATGTGAAAACGAAAAAGCTCATCACGGCGTTGGCGGACGAAAAAGGCGGCCAGGTTCACAGCGAAAAGATGCTGGAAATTGACTTTAAAGATGGAAAACCCATTCGCACGGGCGATCAGTTCGGTCTTGGACGAAAAACAAAATGAAGTTTTGACCCTATTATCACTGCGGCTTATGCTAGGCGCCTATGATTACGAAAAAGCAAATCAAGGAATTGTGCGACCAAATTGTACGGGAATTTCATCCGGAAAGAATCATCTTGTTCGGATCGCACGCTTACGGTAAGCCGACGCCTGATTCGGATGTGGATTTGCTGGTTGTGATGCCTTACGAAGGAGAGTATCGGCAACAACTGATTAAGATGGTGACAAAGGTCGGAACTTATTTGCCGTTGGATTTGCTCTTGCGTACGCCGAAGGAAATCAACGAACGACTGGAACTCGGAGATTTCTTTATCAGAGAGATTACCGAGCATGGGAAGGTGATGTATGACGCAGCTTCGGTTGATATCCGCTATCCTGGAAAGTCCGCGTCTAAAGCAGACGCAAAAGATGCAATCAAACGCTGTCGACTCATTCGCAGTTTGGTTCGTCAGTCGTTTAACCTTCCGATTTAAATCCTACCCCGCACTATGAAGAAAACTAGAATTGCTTTGCTTGTTTTGCTGCTTGCTGTGTCTGCTTGCTCAGCGAAGAAAGAAGCTGAACAGCGCGCTTACACCGCTCAGGAATCGCTTGCCTTCATGCATTTGAGCGAAGATTTCAATGTCGAAGTCTTTCTGAACGAGCCGCAAGTGATGTCACCGACCGAAATGGTTTTTGATGAAAACGGGCGTATTTACGTGGCGGAGATGCTGGATTATCCGGACGATCCTCCGCCGGGCAAACCGGTTCGTTCGCGGATCAAGCTGCTGGAAGACAATGACGGCGACGGAAAGTACGAGCGCGTTGTTGTGTTTGCCGATCAGGTGTTGCAAGCCAGCGGCCTCTTGCCCTGGAAAGGTGGTGTGATTGTCACCAGCGCGCCGGACATTTTCTGGATGAAAGATACTGACGGCGATGGCAAG
>CAZXHW010000918.1:3062-3281 GCA_964639915.1 uncultured Heliomicrobium sp. | reverse complement strand
CGCGATGTGATCGGGCATTGCATTTATGGCGTAGACATCAATCCGATGGCGGTCGAACTCTGTAAGGTGTCGCTCTGGATGGAGGCGCTTGAACCCGGCAAGCCGCTCACCTTTCTGGAACATCGGATTCAATGCGGCAATGCGCTGATTGGCACGACTCCGGCGCTGATGAAGAAAGGCATTCTTGACGAAGCGTTCAAGCCTATCGAAGGCGACGAC
>CAZXHW010000918.1:0-3052 GCA_964639915.1 uncultured Heliomicrobium sp. | reverse complement strand
ACAAAACGACTTGCGCCGAATACAAACGCTACAACAAAAAGTATCGGGAAAGTGGTCAGCGCAATATCTTTGAATCTGAAATCAAGCTCGGCAACTTGGCCGTGAGCCTGTTGGAATTGGAAGAGATTGACGACAGCACGATTGCAGGCGTGCGCGAAAAGCAGCGGCGTTGGGAGCAGCTTGTCCGCTCGAACGATTACCTTTACGGCGGACTGCTCGCGGATGCGTGGTGCGCGGCGTTCGTGTGGAAGAAAATCGAAGACCGCAATCATCCTTACCCGATCACAGAAGAGATGTTCCGCAAAATCGAACAAAGCCCCTGGCACGTCGCGCGCAGCCATCACGAAACTGAAATCCGCCGTCTTGCCGCGCAGTATCAGTTCTTTCACTGGCATCTGGCTTTCCCAGATGTCTTCCGCGTGCCGGTCAATGACGAAGAGCCAGAGAATAAGTTAGCCGGATGGAATGGTGGGTTTGATGTTGTACTGGGCAATCCGCCTTGGGAACGCATCAAGCTTCAGGATAAAGAATGGTTTGCTATGCGTCGGCCTGAAATTGCGAATGCAGCTAACGTGTCATCGCGACAACCGATGATAGAAGCCTTGCAGATTGAAGACCCAGGTCTTTATAACGATTTTGTCGAAGACCGTCGAAAGGCTGAAGGCGAAAGCTACTTCGCTCGCAACAGCGGGCGTTTTCCGTTGTGCGGCGTTGGAAGTGTCAATACCTATGCAATATTTGCTGAAACGAACAGAATCATAACGAGTAATACAGGTAGGGCAGGCTTCATCATTCAAAGTGACATAATAACAAGCGGGACTTACAAAGATTTCTTTAGCGATTTACTCAACAGAGGGCAACTCATTAGCTTCTATGATTTCGTGAATACGGAAGGTCTGTTCCCGCACATTCACAGAACTCATCCTCACTTCTGTTTGATTACGATTTCTGGCCAGTCCTCTAGCACCTCTGCCGATTTTGCTTTTTGGAACACAAATGTTAGCCATCTCCTTGAGACAAACAAGCACTTTACCCTTTCGGGCACAGACCTCACGTTACTTAATCGTGAGACAAAAACTTGCCCTGTCTTTCGATCAAGGGAGGACGCTGAACTTACTAAAGCGATTTACCGGCACGCGGATGGTCAAGGGTTTGAGCAGGCCGAATGGGCGGGACATTACATTAGAGTGATAGATTTCTCCGATCATTCTGAGATGATCCTATCAGAAGAGCGGTTAGGGGAAGGCGTCTTTAATGGATTCTTTGAGTTTCACTCTATAGAGAATGTTTTTGTACGTCTCTACGAGGCCAAACTATTTCACCTGTTCGACCATAGGTATGCGACTTTTGAAGGAGTCTTACAGACCGAAGCTCATGACGGCAGGGCGCGAGAAATAAGCCTTGAAGAACTTTGTGCCCCAAGATTTGTAGTCAAGCCTCGGTACTGGATACCTGTCAATCTTTTCAAGCGAATCATCGAAAGGTATTCACCGCAGAAAGGCTATTTGTTGGCCTACCGCGAAATCACCAACACAACGAATGAGCGCACCTGCATTTCAACGATCATTCCTGAGACTGCTGTAACACGAAATACGGTCTCGTGTCTTGGCGTGAAAGTTTCAATGGACAGAGTTTTACTCCAAGCAAACTTGTCAGCCTTTTGTTTTGACTATGCAGTGCGGCAAAAAGTGGCAGGCACACACCTCAGCTATGGAATCCTGAAGCAACTCCCGTTTCTTTCGCGTAGTATTTACCAGTCTCAAACCAAGTGGTCGCCATCCGAAACCTACCGCGCTTGGATAGTTCCGCGCGTGCTAGAACTGACCTATACCGCCTACGACCTGAAAGGCTTTGCCGCAGACTGCGGCTACACGGGCGAGCCGTTCCGTTGGGACGAAGCGCGCCGCTTCCTGCTCCGCGCGGAATTAGACGCCGCCTACTTTCACCTCTACGGCATTGCGCGCGCCGACGTAGACTACATTCTCGACACCTTCCCCATCGTCAAACGCAAGGACGAAGCGCAGCACGGCGAATACCGCACGAAGCGCGTGATTCTGGAAATCTACGACCAGATGCAACAGGCCATCACCACCGGACAACCGTATCAAACCTTGCTTGATCCACCGCCCGCGCACGGGTGGGCGCCGCCTGAACCCCCGGAAGAGAAATCGCTTGGAGGTGAAGACGAATTACCGGCATCACCAATTCCTTTCAACTTGCGCGCCGAGGTTGCGGGCCTACAGCCTTCATTCTTCGACACCGCTTTGCCGGAGGATGAATGATTAAAAGTGCTGTTCACGCGGAGAATTTTTGATGAGGAAAAATATTCCTGAAAAAGAGATGAAAGTCCTGTTCGCCAAATCAGGAAATCTCTGCGCTTTTCCCAGTTGTGGTACAAGGCTGATTGAGCCAGGGACGGCGGAGGATGATTCGGCAGTTGTCGGTGAAATCGCACATATCGTTGCTGACAGCCGTCAGGGGCCGCGTGGTGATTTCCCGCTCAGCGATGAAGAACGCAACAAGCACTCCAACTTGATCCTATTGTGTGGCCATCACCATACGATTGTTGATAAGCAGAAACACACCTACAGCGTTCAGGTATTGCGGCAGATGAAAACCGACCACGAAGCTTTTGTGGAAAGGAAATTGTCAGTAGAGCAGTCATCTCCGAAGCCGCAACGCATCTCGGAGGATATTCACAGTACGCTTCTTCAGGTAAGTGACCTGCCGAGGGTTGTCTTTTCAGCTCCGTGTAAGTTCAGTGATGGTGAAGAGGACAAGGTCAAAAAACACATCAAATATCCGAAGGACAGATTCGAACTCACACCTTTCGTCATCCGTGAAAACAGGCTCTTCGCTTTTCACGCCTTATGGCAGAAGGACAATCCCTTCGCCGATGTGATTGACTGCGACGCCTTCCCGGCGCAACAGGTACGGAGTAAGAAGTACGATGATCGCGTTGGCGAGGCCGTTGGGAATCCCCAGAAATCCGAATAGCCAGGGCGAATTGTGTCTTACCGCAGGTTCGTCGGCCAACGGTTCATTGTAGCGA
>CAZXHW010000917.1:0-3282 GCA_964639915.1 uncultured Heliomicrobium sp. | reverse complement strand
GACGTGTTAATCAACCAAATAAGCACAGAAGATATGATTCAACAGCGCTCATTCAATCTTCGCTATTGTATTCAGAAATCTGAATCTCTCACCCTATAAAACCTCTCGCTTCGCCCCTTTATTCCGTGAGAAATTACTTATTTCTGAAGGGAGGGAAACAAAGATTGCGGCAGTTTTATGGCTGAGATGTAAAGTCGAAAAGGTAAAAAAGGAAGGAAACGAGGCGGGTAAAGATAAGATAAAAAAGTAACTGATTATTCGGAGACATATCCATCTGGCAGCAGGCTTATAGAAGGAGCTATCGCTACGAGCTTTGCCTTGAGGCTGTTCATCAGGGTTTCCAGATTATCGCAGGCGTTGATCTCCGCAGCAGACAGAAGAACCTGTTGTGCGCCTTCCTCTTCCCACAAAATCGCCGGATATGAAATCGCCTGATCCGGGTACTGTTCACGGAACTCGTTGCGATGGAGAAATACCTTTTGCGCGGGTACAGTCTCTAAGAATTTTTTCCACGGCAGCACCATTCCCTGCAAGCTATAGGTATATTTGCAGAGGCTGCACTGATAGGTATGTGGGGAAAAGATTTTATGGGCGGTATCATAAAGCGCATTGAAAACCCCATTATCAGCGTTGTAGACCAAAATCAATTTCATACCTACTCTACTAAAACCAACTTAGATGTAGCAAACATTGTTAATCGTTTTAATGCCTACGTGAATTCTTTTCGATCTTACTTCGCAGCAGTTGAAGAAAATCAATTTCATTCGAGTTATTGTTACTGTTGTAAGGTGGCAAGTTGTCAAGGGCCAGGATTTTTCCTTTTCGCAATTCATAACCCGTGATGATAGTAACATCATGTTCCAGGGCATTACGTTTAAGGAAAAACACATAACGATTCCCCAACTGTGGCATTCGCTGACCGCGAAAGACATAAACTCTCTGAACTTTTCCCGAAGGAAACCTTACCGACCCACCAGAGCGATCAGCGACAATTTCATAAAGAGTCTGTAGTTTGTCATTTTTAAGCACGCTTTCTACATCTATTTTGAACTCAGAATAAACACCTGTTTTGTCATTTGAAAGATAGGCGTGTGCATCAGCAATATGACCGATCAAAATCACATCGCTTTCTGATACAGGGATATCTGGGACTGCATTTGCCCAATGTGCAGATTTAGGCTTCACTTCTAAATCTATTAACTCGCCTTTCTCGTTGTATTCGAGAGGCATTTCATATAACCCTCGCGAATTGTTATATTGCTTTCCTTTTGCCAGTCGATGAGCGCGCGCCTTCTGTTCTATTGGTGCGACAGCATCATACTCAGCTATGGGAGTGTTCATTGTGCCCCACGAAACCCGTAGGTCTTTGAAAATGAGCGAATTAGAGTGACAAGAAAGCATCGTGTGATTAGACTTTTTGTGACGAAACAGAAAGGTAACCACACGATGATTGACTTCCACTCCTTAGAGCAAAAGCTGGGGGCTAATTTAGACTGGCACGGCGCGCGCATCAAGTTCCTGGCACGCTTTCTCGCGGCGCTCATCACGACGCGCACGATCAATCTGGCGCAGCTCGCCTGCGTGTTTGCGGGCGACGCGCAACCAGACTCGCATTACGAACGCTGCCGCCGCTTTCTCAAAGACTTCGCCTTGCCCTATGCCGAACTGGCCCGCTTCATCGTCGCCGTGCTCGGTAGCAAGTCGGGTTGGACGCTGGCGCTGGATCGCACGAACTGGAAGTTAGGGCACAGTGAGTTGAACTTCCTGGTGCTGGCGATTGTCCATCAGGGGACGGCTTATCCGGTGGTTTGGTTTCTGCTGGACAAAGCCGGGAACTCCCACACGGACGAGCGCATTCTGCTCTTGGAGTTATTTCTCGGTGTCTTTGACAAAGAGCAGATTGCCACGCTGGTGGCCGACCGCGAATTCGTCGGTCAGCAGTGGCTGGCGTGGTTAACCCAGGAAGAACTGCCGTTTCAAATCCGGGTCAAAGAGAGTTTTCAAGCCACCTATCGCGGACGGTCAGGGGCGTTGCGCGAGTGGTTTCGCCAGGCCACGCCGGAGCGTCCCTTGCTTTTCCAACGCCCGTGTCAAATGTGGGGTGCGACCTATTATCTGAGCGGCTGCCGTTTGCCGACGGGCGCGTATTTGATTCTCGTGTCGCCTGCGTATGAACCGCAGGCGCTGGCACAGTACGCGCGGCGCTGGGGCATCGAAACGCTCTTTGCGGCACTGAAAACGCGGGGCTTCAATTTGGAAGACACGCATGTGACGAAAGAAGATCGCTTGCAAAAACTGTTCGCGCTATTGGCGCTCGCCTTCGCTTGGTGTCATCAAGTGGGTCTGTGGTTGCACGAACAACAGCCCTTGAAAAAGAAGAAGCATGGGCGGTTACCCAAGAGTCATTTCCGGCGCGGCTTGGATTGTTTACGCCGCTTATTCACCCAAGGCACGCAGCGCGATCCGTTATGCTGGCAACAAGTACTTCACCTCTTGCCGGATACTTAACTTTTTCGTGGGGTACTATGGGGAGTGTTATCGTCAGCACCCGATGCGTTTTTATCAGTAGAAGAAGGTTTCTGCGGAAGTTGAGATGCTACTACTAAACCAGTGTTATAATACTCTAGTAGAGCGAGGATGGTTAGGCTAAGCAATACTATCAGGATTGTAGATAATGGTTTACTTCCTACAGACATCTCGTTTTATCCAAGCCTTTCGCAGTGAGGTTGAACTCTGCATATCGGATAGACGCGACCAGACGCAGTTAAAGCATCTAACGTGTGATTAGCGCGTCCACGCCAGCCAACGCGCAAATAACCGTTTCACAAACGGCGTGAGCCGGGTGCGGTTATAAGCATCAGCGGCTTTCTTGATCGCTTCGGCTTGCGTCGGGTAGGGATGAATAACGCTGGCAATCGTTCCCAGCCCGATTTTTCCGATCATCGCCAGCGTGATTTCGCTAATCATTTCGCCTGCGTGCCGCGCGACGATGGTGGCACCGAGAATTTGATCCGTTCCTTTTTTGACATGGATTTTGACAAAGCCTTCCTCTTCGCCATCCGCTATGGCCCGATCCACGCTGCTCATCAAAATTTGATAGGTGTCCAGCGCGATGCCTTGTTCTTTGGCTTGATGCTCATACAGTCCGACATGCGCAATTTCCGGCTCCGTATAAGTACACCAGGGAATCGTCAACGCGCTGGCTTTTTTGCGCCCTTTGAAAAGCGTGTTTTGAATGACGATTCGTGCGGCAGCGTCTGCGGTGTGCGTGAATTTATACTG
>CAZXHW010000916.1:0-3283 GCA_964639915.1 uncultured Heliomicrobium sp. | reverse complement strand
CTCAAGCTTGCGACCGACTCTCCTTTGGGCAAAGTGTATGACAGGTATTTTTGCCTGAGTTTTATGCACACCTATCCTGAGCCATGCCGAGTTGGTGCTCAGATTGGAGAAATTTCCTAATCCAATCTGAAAGTAATCCGCAGGCTGGTAAATATTCCTCATGTCAATCACGAGTTAATACTAATACCGGGTAAAGGTATTATATCTGGGCAAAATCCCGCTCGTTAATCACCCCGTGCAACAACACCACGCCTATTCATTGTCAACATTCTGATTTGTGCAGACGCGAACACTATAGAAATCTTAAGCGGGGCAGCGGTACGACTCTCATCACTGCATAGTGTGACGAACGTCACAAATTGCGAGATGAATCATCGGGAAGAAGGGTTGATGCGTGACAGTCAGGGGTAGCTGAGGAGCCAGCCTTCGCTACGAGCGCCGCCATATCGTGAACGAGAAGGGTGGAGCCTTTGATCGAGATGATTTGTTGTCGCTTTAATTCGCCCAGCAATCGCGATACTGTCTCGCGGGAAGCGCCGATCATTTGCGCGATCCCTTGATGCGTGAATTGCATTTTCAAGCGAACCCCTCCCTGCGTTTCCTCTCCCCTCTCCACGCACCAGTGGAGTAACAGGCCAGCCAGCCTCTCGGTCGCTTTATTTATTTTCCCAAAAGAACGAATTTGCGCCCTGGCCGCGTGCAGGTTGTCGTTCAGCATCTCGACGACCCGAAAGCAAACTTCAGGATACGCGCGCAAAAAGGCCAGGAAGTTATCGCGCTCAACAAAATCTGCCTGGCAAGACTCAATGGTCTCAGCCGACAGGGGATAGGGGTCGCCCGAAATCGTCGTGCTCAGCCCCAGCACCTCTCCCACCTCAGCGAGACGCACGGTCACAATCTTTCCTGTGCTTGGGCCAGCGGTCAGCTTTACGCGCCCGGCGCATAATACATAGATACCGTGTGGAGCCTCGCCCTCGACGAACAACGTGGCACCTTTGGGATAAAGACGCGTGGCGCTGATTGCCTCAAATGCTTGCAGCGTTGTAAGGGGAAACCCGCGGAAGAGCCGCTCGGCGTAGAACTGGCAATCAGCGCAGATTTCAGTGATCTCTAAACTATATGGTGAGCGCATGAGGAATCCTCGCAGTTTCGGTCACACGCGCTCACTTTAGAGAGAGCTTTTGGCAGAGGCTATGATCTTGATCACAGTTTATTGTGACCCCCGTCACAGCGGCTTCGACGGGAAGGGAGAAGCGGATCAGGTGAGTGAAATTGAACGCGGGCTATGGATTCACCAGGTTTTCCAGCGTGGTTTTGTCGCGGATCAGCAGGGTTGAGCCGCGCAATTGAACGATCTGCTTTTTCTTGAAATCGGCGAACAGCCGGGTGACCGTCTCGCGTGAGGTGCCGATCATCTCCGCCATCTCTTCCTGCGTCAGCGTCAGCTTCAGGCGAATTCCATGTGCTGTTACTTCGCCCCTAGCGGACCATTCGAGTAAGAGTTTCGCCAGCTTTTCAGCGGCGGAATGTGACAGCCCCAAGGAGCGAATCTGCACACAGGCATTGTGATAGTGACGGCTCAGGTGTTCGGCAACGCGCAGGCTGGCCTCGCCGTGTTCTTTCAGAAAGCGTAAGAATTCTTCGCGCTTGATGAAATTGGTCTGGCCCGGCTCCAGCATTTCAGCCGTCACTTCGTGTGGTTGTCCTGAGACGGTTGCGCTCAAGCCCAGAATCTCGCCCGGCTCGGCGATATGCGTGATGATGGTCTTGCCATCAGCGCCGCAAGTTGAGAGCTTCACGCGACCGCTGCAAACCACATAAACTCCGCGCGGCTCCTGCCCCTCGACAAACAGAACAGCACCGCGCGGGTGCAGGTTCGCATACGTGATTGCGTCAAAGGTGGCCAGCGTCTCTGCCGGAAGATCACAGAACATCCGATCCGCGCGCAGTTTGCACGTCAGACAATTTTCGATGATCTCCAAACCGTAGGGGGTGCGCATAATTTCAACCTCTGCCTAAGCGGCGATTCGCCGGGCAGTGGTTATGCTCTCTTTCCTCTCCTCAGCCTTTGTTCGCCAGGACGGATCGGGTTCCGGCCATTGCTTCACAAGTTCATGGAGCTTTTGGGAGTTCAATTGAATTTCACTGAGCAGTTCGATTGCCTCGCGGCTGGCGGGCCAGCCTTCTTTCAGTGCCAGGGTCGAGGAATACCCGACGATCAACAGCAGCGGGTTGGCAATCTGAAACTGGAGAGAGTTCAGGGCTTGCTGCAGGTCACGAATCCGGCGCTCGCGTTCCCGGCTCAGCCAGAGGCTGTAACCCAGCCCCAGTGAGACCAACAGAAACAAAATCCGAAACAGCAGGCGCGGGCTATCGCTCACCATCAATTCCTCGACCAAGTTGCTCCAGCCCCACGGGCCGCGCCCGCTCACATTTAGTAGGGCGTCAAGCGCCCAGGCACCGAAGCCGAGGACCGCGCTGAACCAAATTTCCTGAAAACGTCTATGCATTGCGTCACCTCAATACTGCAAGGGGTGAAAAGTCAGATTGGCTCGCGTCCGCGACCAGGGCTTAGCTTTTCCTGAATGTAGTGAGGACGGCGCGCCACATGAGCCAGGAGTATTTTCCTCGGCACTTGAGAATGTCTGTTTACAAACAGACAAGCGTCTATTTACAGACAAGCTGAGATAGGTTATTTGATGGATGAATGGAAAAAGACGGCTCATTCATGCTCCTCGCTACGAGGCCGGAGAGCAGCTTACAGGCCTCCCTATCAGGAGGATTTGACGGCCTTATGCCGCTCAAATAGTGCGCAGCAGAGTCAAACGTTCGCAATAATTTAAGGTGTGGCAGGGCGTCGTAAGCACCCCGCCACCCTATGTGGCAGCGTGTTAGTATCACGCCGCCTTTCGCCACCCCACTCGAATAGGCAGGAGGCAGCAAACTCAATGGTTCAATCCAAGAAGGCGCACCGCAGTGCGCCGCCCGATCATACAAAGCAACTACCGCGCCTCAAGCGCATCGAAGGCCAGGTCCGAGGCCTGCAACAAATGATTGAGAACGAGCGCAATTGTGTTGAGATTGCACACCAGATCAACGCCGTTATTGCTGCGCTCCGGCGTGTACAAGGGGACATGGTGCGTGATCACCTCACTGCGATGGCGGAAATTTCCATCGCGGGCAATCTCTCTGCCACCAAAGCCCGGCATCTTGCCAGTGAAGTCGGTGCGCTGATGGCGCGGTTGGGCTGAAGAAGTTTGTAGGTCTACTCTTTGGCTGGCAG
>CAZXHW010000915.1:0-3286 GCA_964639915.1 uncultured Heliomicrobium sp. | reverse complement strand
TATTGTCAGGTTGTGCCTTTCGGGGAACCTTCAACCGCCAAAGGCCTAAAGTTGCTCAGCGAAGTTCGCGTCAAAGCTGACCGAGTTTCCAGGCAGGTTTACAACTCTTTGCTGGCCAGAGTTGATTTGTCGCTAAGCGAAGCCAGCTTAATGCTGCCGGACATTATTGACCTCAACCGCAAATTGGAGTTTGAACAGCAGACGGTTCCACAACTGCGCGAAGCTTTGGAAAAAGGAACTTTTGCCAGTCTGGATGATTTGTTGGTTTGGTTGCGCGAACAAGTCGCGGCAATGACTCCTGGCGCAAACCCGCTCCCAGCGTTAAAAGCGCCGCTGGCTCATCTTTGCGATCAATGGTCGGCAGAATTGAAGGATTCAGCGCTTCTGGGCGAATTGACCGGCTGGGCAAAGTCATAGCTTTGTCCATCAACCGAGGGTAGCGGTTCAGTCGGCCATCAATCCACACACATGCAATACGTTGTTTCAGTAATCGGCGGTGGAACGGGTTCTTTCAGCGTTCTTTCAGGCCTTGGAGCCTATGAAAACCTGTGGGTTCATTCGATTGTAACGATGATGGATTCCGGCGGAGATTCCGGACGGTTGCGCGATGAATTCGGCATGTTGCCTCCGGGAGACGTGCGGCGCTGTCTGGTTGCGCTTTCGGAAGAAAGCAAACTGCTGCGCGATTTATTTTCCTTTCGCTTTGTTGACGCCCCGCTGGAAAATCGCAGCTTCGGCAATCTGTTTCTTCTGGCCCTGACGAAGATGCTGGGTTCGGAAAAAGAAGCCATCGAAGCCATGAGCCGCATTCTGAAAATTCGCGGTCGCGTGATTCCCGTCACCTGGGATCATTCGCATCTGTATGCGGAACTTGCCGATGGAAGTGTAATTGCTGGTGAAGCCAACATCAGCGTGCCTGAACACGACGGCTCTATCCCGATCAAGCAAGTTTATCTTGATCCGCAAGCTCAGGCGAATCCGGAAGCTGTCCAGGCTATTTTGGAAAGCGACTTTATCGTGTTTGCGCCCGGGGATCTTTACACGTCAACTATTCCCAATCTGCTGGTTAACGGGATACCGGAAGCCATCCAAAAAGCACAGGCGCCAATGGTTTACGTGCTGAATTTGATGACCAAGTATGGCGAAACAGATGGCTTTTCTGCTTCCCACCACGTCGCTCAGATCGTTCGTTACTCAGGACGTGTGCCCGATGCCATTCTTGTTCATCAGGGGGCAGTTCCGGCAGAAATGGCCTTGAAGTACTACGAAGAAGAAAAAGCCCGCCAAGTCCGCGTAGATATTGATGATCTATACCGACTGGGAGTAAAAGTGATCAAGGCTGGAAATGTGATGTCGGCGACTTCTCTGGTTCGTCACGACCCGGCCAAAACGGCAGAGACCTTGCTCGGCTTGTTTGAAGAGTTGGCGGCAAGGTCACAACAGTAATCAAATCATTTGGTCTGCATCCGGTGAGTTTTTGTGGAGATGGGCCATGAAGCAGTTGGCGCTTTTGGGAGTAATCATTGCGTGTTTTTTGGCGCTCCGGGCGAGTGAGTCGCACTTGTCTATCAGCCACGCCAGCGAAAAAGACATCTGGCTAAAAGCGCAATCGAAGCACTTCACTTTGGTTGGGAACGCCAGCGAAAAGCAGATTCGCAAAGTCGGCGCCGAGCTTGAAAAGTTCCGCGAAGCCGTCACGCGGCTTTCCGGCATTTGGCAGCGGCGATTTGCTCCGCCTGTGACAGTCTTTGTTTTCAAGGACAACGAAACTTACCAACCTTTCAAACCTCTTTACCAAGGCCAACCAACTGACGTTTCCGGCTATCTGCAATCCAGCAATGACTCGGCTTACATCACGCTGACCACGGATTATCGCCGGCAAGACCCTGAAGCCATCATCTTTCACGAATACGTTCACTTTCTGACCGGCGGAGGTCAACGCAATTTGCCTGCCTGGTTGAGCGAAGGCTTGGGAGAGTACTTCAGCACGTTTGCCGTTACAGGCAACGGCAAACAGATTGTCATTGGCCAGGAAATGCCCGCGCATTTGCGAAAACTGCGCGAAGGCAGTTGGCTACCGCTGCAAACGCTGCTGTCGGTTCATAACGACTCGCCGTTTTATCAGGAGTCAGACAAGAAAAGCGTTTTCTATGCGCAATCGTGGGCGTTGACGCATTTGCTGATGACAGGCGATGTCAATCGGCAAGCTCAGTTTCAGCAGTTTCTGGCTGCGGTAACAGCGGGATTATCCGCCGAAGAAGGCTTCAAGCAGTTTTTTCAAACCGACTTGGCCACTCTGGATGCGCAGTTACGCGAATATGTCCGGCGTAATATTTTCAATTCACAAATCATCAGCTTCGACCGGAAGATAGAAGTTGACGAAACCATGACCGTTGCTGAACTTGGCGATGCCGAGCTGAAAGCGTATCTGGGCGATTTGTTATGGCACATTGAGCGAATTGACGCAGGTGAATTCGCCCTGGAACGATCGCTGGCCATTAACAGCAAGCAGCCACTGGCGCTCAGTTCTCTGGGCCTGCTGCGCTTGAAGCAAAAACGGTATGCCGAAGCGCGGCAATTGTTGCAGCAGGCGATTGAAACCGGCTCGGCAAATTACCTTGCTTATTACTCTCACGCTTTTGCGTGGCAGCAACAACACGTGGATTCGACCGGGTTCGTTTCCTCGTTCGAGCCAGAAGCTGTTTTAGGAATGCGCGCTTCGCTAAATCGTGCGCGTGAACTGATGCCCAATTTCCCAGACACGTACAAAACGCTGGCGTTCATCAATTTAGTGCAGCGGGAAAACCTGGATGAGTCAGCCGCGCTGGTCCAAAAAGCGATTGCGCTGGAGCCGAGCCGGGAAGATTTTCAGTACACTCTGGCTCAGGTTTATTTGAAGCAAGACAACTTTGCGTTGGCACGGCAGACGGTTGAAACGATTCTTTCACGCGGCTTGAATCCTGAAATTCGCCAACGTGCCGGATATTTGCTTCAGTCTATTGCATTGCGCGAATCGGAAGTCGCCCTGGCAAAAGTCGAAGCTGAAATTCGGGCGCACAGAGAGCGCCAATTGCCGAGTAAACCCTCAGATGATCCGACCAAGCCTCCCGGCAAGCGATTTGAAGGCGAACAGGTGCGCGGCTTGCTGACCCGTATGGATTGTTCGGACAAAGAAGTGACGCTGACGGTGATCAGCGAGGCTCGCACATTCAAGTTTCGCGCGGAGTGGGGAAAAGTAGCCCTGGTTCGCCACACAATGGACATTCCGAATCAAATCACTTGCGGC
>CAZXHW010000914.1:0-3287 GCA_964639915.1 uncultured Heliomicrobium sp. | reverse complement strand
ATTTATCGTTCCATGGTATCTGAGTTTCTACCCAAATTCGACGAAGGAGCATTCGTGCTGGATTACTTCGCTCCAGCGGGGTCGTCTTTGGCAGAAACAGACAAGCTCTTGAACCATGTTGAGCAAATGTTGAAAGAAACACCCGAAGTCGAAAGCTACTCACGCCGGACAGGACTTGAACTCGGCTTTTTGATTACAGAACCAAACACGGGCGATTTTCTGATTAAGCTGAAACCTGATCGCAAACGCTCTACAGAAGAAGTTACCAGCGATTTGCGTGCTCAGATTGAATCCAGCGAACCGGCATTGCGGATTGAGTTTGTCGGCATTCTGGGCGATCTGATTGGCGATCTGTCCAGTTCGCCTGAACCTGTCGAAATCCGTCTTTTCAGCGAAGACGCCGCCGCTTTGCATGCCAAAGCGACAGAAATCACCGAAGCCATAGAGAAAGTTCACGGCGTTGTGGACACATTCAACGGCGTGACCATCAGCGGTCCGGCAATCACATTCAAAGTTGATCCACAACGGGCCGCGCGGTTTGGGGTTACGGCCAACGACGTGGCCAATACTGTCACGACTGCGATGACAGGCGAGGCGGCTTCGACCATTTTGCAGCAAGGACATTTGATTACAGTTCGCGTCGTGTTGCCGCCATCCGCGCGAGCTTCGCTGGAAACGCTGCGCGGGCTTTATGTGCGCTCCGGCAGCGGAGCCACCTTCCGCCTGGATCAAGTCACCGACGTCGAATACGACCCCGGTCAGGCAGAAATTGAACGCGATGGGTTGCGCCAATCCGTCGCCGTCACTGCCCAGTTGGAAGGCGTTGATTTGGGCACAGCCATCAATCAGATCAAGGCCAAACTGGCCAAAGACGTTAAGCTGCCTCCGGGCATGACCATCGAATATGGCGGGCTGTACCGTGAACAACAGGCCAGCTTCCGCGAATTACTGCTGGCGCTGGTGCTGGCCATCACGCTTGTCTTCATCGTTTTGTTAATCGAATTTCGCTCGCTGACACATCCGATCGCGATTATCGCCGGTGCCGTGCTCGCACTGGGAGGCGTTCTGTTGGCTTTGCTGTTGACGCATTCAACGCTCAATGTCGTGTCGCTGATGGGAATGATTATGGTCATCGGCATTGTCGCCAAAAACGGCATTCTGATGCTGGACGCGGTCGAAGATCATCTGGCGGCAGGCGACACCTTGCATGAAGCCTTGCTGCGATCCGGACGACGACGATTCCGCCCAGTGCTGATGACTTCACTGGCAACCATTTTGGGAATGTTACCACTGGCGTTGGCAATTGGAGCTGGAGCCGATTTGCTGCAACCTCTGGCAATCGCGATTATCGGTGGCCTTGCTTTTGCGCTCATGCTCTCACTCGTTATCACTCCGACGGTTTATGCGATGTTGCGCCGGGAACAAACACCCTGAAGTTAGAACTTGGCAGAATGTTAAGTCGGGGATTTATCTTCTATTCACCTGACTTGCATTATAAATTTCAAGCATCTGGTTTCCCCGATTTACCTACCCCCATATCGAACAGAAAAATTATGAAGAAAAGCGTCAACAAACTGATTTTATTTCTGCTGACATCTTTCGCCTGTAGCGTCACTGCACTGCCACAAAATAATCCTCAATCGCTCAACTTTGTTGCCATTGGTGACAGCGGCGATGGAAGCAAGGCGCAGTACACGGTGGCAAAACAGATAGATGCCTACCGGCAAAAAACGCCTTTCGATTTCATCTTGATGCTGGGGGACAATATTTATGGAGGCGGCAAGCCGAAATACTTCAAGGCGGAGTTTGAAGACCCCTACAAAGATTTACTTGCAGCGAACGTGAAATTTTATGCCGCGCTCGGCAACCACGACGAGGAAGAAGCGGACTATCACGTCAAGTACAAAGACTTCAATATGGGCGGCAAGCGCTATTACAACTTCGTCAAGGGTGTCGAAGGCACAGACCACTTAATCGAGTTCTTTGCCCTGGATACGAATGCGGAAACGGCACTGGATAAGACACAACTCGACTGGCTCACCAAAGCGCTCGAAGGCTCAAAGGCCCGCTGGAAAGTCGCGTTCATGCATCATTCGCTATTCTCTTCGGGCAAAATGCATCCACCTTATTTGGGGCTGCGTAACCAGCTTCATCCTCTGTTCATTAAACACAAAGTGAACCTGGTGCTCGCCGGCCACACACACGTTTATGAACGGATTAAGCCGCAGGACGGCGTGCAATACATTACCGAAGGCTGTAGCGGCAAGCTCATGCGCAACAACCTGAACAAAAACAGCCCGCTGACAGCCTACGGCAACGACCAGCAACAATCGTTTCTACTGATTCACGTCACCACGAAAGACCTGACCGTCGAAGCCATTGGCCTGGATGGCAAACAATACGAAACGGTCACACTAAAGCGCGAATAGGTGATAATGAGGAACACGGTGTCACCAGATAGCAGGCAATGGCGGGTCGGAATAATCGCTGCCCCCCGTTTATCGTCCGTTCATAATTCACTTTGTATGCTGCTTACCTCATCACCCCCTTGAACAACATTATGCCGGTTGATGGATGGGACCTTGATAAACCCTATCAGGAAATGAAGCAGTTTGAGTTCTCTAGCGCCTGTGGACACAGTTGCTATAAAGATTACGTTTACGACTATTACCGCGATCTGCAAGCGAACACTTCGCAACAGCAGCGCGCCAAACTTGCAGGCTCTGACAAATGATTTTTGAAAAAGGTAATCTGAGGAAGTGGGCAGCGACGATTATTTTATTGATCTTGTTGCCGAGTGGCATCCTGGCGCAAGCAACACGCCAGAAGGCTGACATAGCGAAAGAAGTGGAGACGCGCACAGGGCATAAGCTCAACACGGCAGCAAAGCCTGCGCCTTTTGCCCTGCCTGAAGGCGTTTCGCTTGATGATGGCGTGACGGAGGATGAGGCTGTCGCCATCGCGCTGTGGAATAACGCAGCGTTGCAGGCCGAGCTAACGGCGCTTGGATTAGCACGCGCTGACGTGATCGAAGCTGGTTTGCTGCGCAACCCTTCGCTAACAATGATCTTCCCTTTCAGCACACGCATCCTCGAATCAGTTGCCAACTGGCCATTCGAGGCGCTTTGGCAGCGCCCCAAACGTGTGGCAGCAGCCAAACTGGAACTGGAGCGCGCCGGCGAAACTCTGGTTTCGCGCGCGCTTGATCTGGTGCGTGATGTGCGTCTGGCTTATGCCGAATACTCCGCAGCTCAAACGCGCGCCAGCATGGCCGAAGAGATCGTGCG
>CAZXHW010000913.1:0-3292 GCA_964639915.1 uncultured Heliomicrobium sp. | reverse complement strand
CTCTCTTTATCTAAATGGCAATTGGCAGATTTCCTCGCCGTTTTCACAAGTCATCAATCCGGCGACGGGCGAAGCGTTGGGGCAGGTCTCAACAGTTGATCGCGCTCGTGTGGCGGACGCGATTAGCGATGCCCACGAAGCGTTCAAATCCTGGCGAAAACTCCACGGCAAAACTCGTGGAGTTTTTTTGCTGGCGATTGCTGCTGAAGTCGAAAAACGCAAAGACGACATTGCCCGCACCATTACGCTGGAAAATGGCAAGCCATTAGCGCAGAGCTTTGGCGAAGTAGCCATGACCATTGACCATCTGCGCTGGTTTGCCGAGGAGGCTAGGCGCGCGTATGGGCGCATCATTCCGCATCAAGCCGATGGCAAACGCAATCTGGTGATCAAATCTCCGATGGGAGTTGTCGGCGCAATCACGCCGTGGAATTTCCCGCTGGTGCTGGCGGTGCGAAAGATGGCACCGGCGTTGGCCGCCGGAAATACCTTTGTGCTGAAACCGGCGGAGCTAACGCCGTTGAGTGTAATTGCCTTTGCCGAATGCGTCGCCGCCGCCGGATTGCCAAAAGGCGTGTTTCAAGTTGTGCTTGGCGAAGCGTCAGAAATCGGCAAAGAGTTTTTGGAAAATCCGCTTTGCCGGAAAGTTAGTTTCACTGGTTCGACCGAAGTCGGGCGCTTGCTGATTGCAGGCGCGGCGAATACGGTCAAGCCTCTGTCGTTGGAACTTGGTGGCAATGGGCCGGTGTTGGTGTTTGGCGATATTGATTTGAACCGCGCAGTCGAAGGCGCGTTAATCGCCAAGACGCGCAACACCGGCCAATCCTGTATTGCCGCCAATCGGATTTACGTCGAGCGCGGCATTTACGATCAATTTTGCGAAGCCTTTACCGCGAAGTTGAAAGCGATGAAGTTCGGCGACGGCCTGGAGCCAGGCGTTGAAATTGGTCCTCTGATTAATGAAGACGGATTGGCGAAAGCTCTGGCTCATGTCGAAAATGCCGTTGCTGGAGGTGCTCGCGTGTTGTGTGGCGGCAAGCGTTCAGGCGACAAGGGCTTTTTCATCGAACCGACTGTGTTGGCGGATGTTCCGAAAGACGCTCTGTGTATGCGGGAAGAAACCTTCGCGCCAGTCGCGGCAATTGCGGCATTCGACACGGAAGACGAGGCCATCGAACTGGCCAACAATTCGATTTATGGCCTGAGTGCCTATGCCTTCACCGGAAATCTGGATCGAGCGTTTCGATTGATGGAAGCGTTAGAAGCGGGAACGATTGGCATCAACGATGGAGTGCCATCCACCAGCAATGCTCCGTTTGGCGGCGTGAAACAGAGCGGTTGGGGCAGGGAGCTTGGCAGCGAAGGCTTGGACGCTTATCTGGAAACAAAGCACATTTCGCTAGGATTGCAGGTGTGACTAGGCGTTTATCTCGTCACACCAGTAATGCCGTTACGCTGATCGCTGATATGCGCGAAACGCTCGTGTAGCCAGGGCAGCACAGAAAATCGCAAACACCAACAAAGCTCCGATCCGCACCAGCACAAAACTCCAATTCGCATTTCCATTCAATGCAGCGCGCGCAGCTTCGACGCTCCAATTAACGGGGTTGTAGCGCGACACCGAGCGAATCCAGTCGGGCATCACCGCCGAAGCCATAAAGACTGGGGACAGAAAGGTCAGCGGCATCAGAATAAAGTTTGACGCGCCGATGACTGATTCCTGTTTGCGGATGACCAGCGCCAAAGCGTTTGAAAGCGCCGCGAAGGGAGCCGCCAGCAGCATTCCGCAAAACAGCAGTACGATGATTCCTGAAATTCCGCCCGCGAATCGCGCACCGGTCAGAAAGCCAAGCCCAATCAAAATCAGAGACTGAACGGTGCTGACCACGGCCATCGAGATGATTCGACCAGTGATGATTGCGGCACGGTTCATCGGGGAAACCAGCAGCCGATCCATCACGCCCTGGTTCAATTCCATGATCATGCCCATCCCGTTCCAGCCCCCGGCGAACAGCGCAGACATGATCACCACACCCGGCGTAACAAAACTGATGTAAGAATTGGAATTGAAGCCCGGCAGTTCGACAACTCGTTTGAACAATTGGCCGTACAGCAGCAGCCAGATGATCGGTTGCACCAGCGAAATGACGATCCACCAAGGTTGGCGCGACAGGTTTCGTAATAGGCGCTCTGCCATCAGCAATGAGTGAGTAATAAAGTTCATCGTGCTCCTTTCGTACCTTTCTGGTCACCTTTTTCGGCTTCGCTGAAGGTGCGGCCGGTGTAACGCAAGTAAACATCATCCAGCGAAGGCCGCGCCACTGTAACCGAAGCAACTTTCAAGCCCGCTGATTCCAGTGCGACCAACATTCCCGGCACAGCCGTTGCCCCTTGGCTGGCACGCGCGTGCAGCGATTGGCCTTCGACGCGGATTTCACCAATGCCTTCCTGATTGCTGCCGTCCAGTTTGCTGAATGCTTCGCGTACCTGAGTTTCGGTTTGCGCCTGGGCAAATTCGATGTGAATGGCATCGCCGAACAGTTCGCCTTTCAATTGCTCCGGTGCGCCTTCGACCACCAATTTGCCGTGATCCACAATCGCCAGCCGTTTGGCCAGTTGATCGGCTTCTTCCAGATAATGCGTGGTCAGCAAAACCGTGATGCCGTCTTCCTGCGACAGCCGCGCAATGTCTTCCCACAAACTTGCGCGCGCTTCGGGATCAAGTCCTGTTGTCGGTTCATCCAAAAACAACACATGCGGGCGATGAACCAGTCCCATCGCAATATCCAATTTGCGCTGCATCCCGCCGGAATAGGTTCGCGCGACAGCGTTGGCTGCGTCCGCCAGCCGGAATCGTGTGAGCAATTCTTCCACACGATTTTTCAGATCTTGTCCGCGCAAACCGTAGATTTTGCCTTGCAAGGTCAGGTTTTCGCGGCCAGTTGCTTCAGTGTCCACGCCGGATTTTTGCGCGACGCATCCGATAGCACGGCGTACTTGTTCAGGTTCACGCAGCACATCAAAGCCCGCGACTGACGCTGAGCCAGAATCCGGACGTGATAAGGTATTGAGAATTTTGATGGTTGTAGATTTACCCGCACCATTTGGCCCCAGCAGCCCGAAAATTGTTCCCGCTTCAACCCTGAAGCTCAAACCGTCCAGCGCGCGGACTTTGCCGCCATAAGTTTTCACCAGATCGCGGGCTTCGATAGCAACACTACTCATACAAGTCTCCCTTAGTTAGACAGGCTAAAAGTCAAAACGATCAACATTCGATTTATTGAAAATAAAC
>CAZXHW010000912.1:0-3316 GCA_964639915.1 uncultured Heliomicrobium sp. | reverse complement strand
GCTGTATCCGGCGGACGCACAGCGCCCATTGATCGCCAGCGCGAACTTTCAGCCGGGCGTGAACTTGAATTCGCCGTTTATGGTGGGTTTGTCGCCCAGCGGTCAGTTCAACATGTATGTCGCTTCGACGACCGATCTGGTAATTGACGTTACAGGGTATTACAGCACGCAACTCAATGATGCGAACGGCCAAGGATTGCTGTTTAACGCGCTGGCTGGACCAGTGCGGTTGCTGGATACGCGAGCGGGACAAACTGCCTGCTTTATGCCGGGAGCGCCAATGACCGGAGGCACGCCGTACACGCAAGCCGCAATCGGCCCTTGCGCGACTGTCCCGGCTGCCGCGCGAGCCGTCGTCGGCAACGCAACGACAGTCAACCCAACCGCCAACGGTTACCTGACTTTTTGGCCCAGCGATGCCAATCAACCGTTCATCGCCACGTCGAATTTCCGGACTGGCATTCCATTTAACCGTCACTTCACGGTAGGGCTTGGCAACGATGGCGCGTTCAAACGCTACGCGGCCAGCACGACCGATTTGGTCGTTGACCTCTGCGGCTATTTCGCGCCATAAGAAAAATCGCTTGGTAGTCAAAACCTGACCGCGCAATAATGCCTGCCGATTTGGCAGGCATTATTGTTATCTACAAGATCAACGAGTTGTGATGCCCAAGCTGAATAAAGCCGACTTTAGCCACCGATGGAGTAATACACATGTCATTTAGTGATGATCAGTTACAGACAACACGGCCTTCCAGCGTCAGAAATGTAGATTTACCCAGACGCCAACAGTTCTATCCCTCACCAGTTGATTGGCGGAACGAGGTTCTTTATTTCCTGTTGCCAGATCGTTTTAGTGACGGGCAGGAGGACACTCGCTCAAAGCTGAACCGAGACAACATCCCAGCGGCACGGCCAGCAACGTTTCGATGGGATCGCTGGGCGCAATCTGGCGGCGAACGCTGGCAGGGCGGAACAATTGCCGGAATCACTTCTAAATTGGACTACCTGCAGGAATTGGGCGTCACCGCGATTTGGGTTGGCCCGGTGTTCAAACAACGCCGCCATCTGAACAGCTACCACGGTTACGGCATTCAGGATTTTCTGGACGTTGATCCACACTTCGGCACGCGCAAAGACCTTGTCGAATTAGTTGCGGCGGCGCACCAAAAAGGAATGCGAATCATTCTCGACGTCATCTTTAATCATTCCGGGCACAATTGGGATTACGAAAACGACATGGAGAATCCTGCATACAAGCCCTGGCCTGATCATTACGAAAAAGGACCCTGGATCAATGCGGATGGCCAGCGAACCGCAAGCATTGCCAGCGACGATGATGGCGTGTGGCCAACTGAGCTAAGGGCTGATGAGTTCTACACCCGCGCAGGGAAGGGAAGTCTGTCTGGCGAAGACATAGACAACGATCAGGCCGAAATGAAGCGCACAGACTTTGATGGTGAGTTTCGCGATTTCAATTTCGACGGCAGCGATGCGCTGACAGACCTTGCGCGTTGTTTTAAGTACTGGATTGCTCTGACGGATTGCGATGGGTTTCGCCTGGATACTCTGAAGCATGTGCCGCAATCCGTAGCGCGAAATTTCTGCGGCTCGATCAAAGAGTTCGCCGCTAATTTGGGGAAAGACAATTTCTTTTTGGTCGGAGAAGTTGGCGGGCCGGATAAAAACGCGGGCAGGTATCTGGATCTGCTGGAACTAAACCTGAACGCAACCTTGGATATTGGGGAGTCGCGCAGAATGTTGCATGACGTTGCAAAGGGCTTGAAACCGCCTTCGGCTTACTTCGACATTGTTGGGCAATGGAATTCTGTATTGGGTTCGCATCAACGATCCGGTCCACGCCACGTCACTGTGCTGGACGATCATGACCACGTTTCCGGCGATAAGATTCGCTTTTCCAGCGATGCCAAGCCCCAGCATCAGGTCGTGGCTGGCGTGGCGATTCAACTGTTTTCGCTTGGCATTCCGTGCATCTATTACGGAACCGAACAAGCGTTTGCCGGACCGGAAAAGAGCGAACGGGATCAGTATCTTCCAGACTACAACGCTGGAAACCCGCCACCAGATAAATACCTGCGCGAAGTTATGTTTGGCGCGGAACATCCACGGCTTAGCGGCAAGGACGGTTTACAACCCGGAGCGACAGGATTGGATTCAAGCCTGCCGGCCTTTGGCGCGTTTGGAACTGTTGGGCATCACTGCTTTGACAAGGACTTTCCTGTCTTCGTGCGCATCAGCGCGCTGATCGCGTTACGCCAGCAGCGCCCCGTGCTTCGGTACGGGCGGCAGTATTTGCGCAACATCGCCAACCCCAACCAGGCATTTGGTCCTTCGAACGCCGGAGAGTTGATCGCCTGGTCCCGCATTCTGGATGATGAAGAAGCGCTTTGCGTCGTCAATGGAAACGGCAGCAATTCTCAAAGCGCCGATGTGATTGTTGACGCCAAACTCAATGCCGGAACTGGTTCTGTGATGCAGGTCATTCATAACTCTGCGCAAACGGCGGCGGGACCGGGCTATGCCGGATCGCATCCCGTCGGAGAGCAGCTTCCCGTGAAAACCCGCGATGGCGTGGCCTACGTCGAAGTGCAGAATCTCGCTCCTTCAGAAGTGCTTGTAATCACCAACTTGCCCTAACGTTCTAGCGCTAGACGAGCACATCGTGTGGATAGCTGCACTCTTACTCCGCTCTGAGGGCGTCTACCGGATTTACCCGAGTAATTCTGCGCGCCGGCAGATAGCTTGCCACCGCCGTCGCGGCGAGCAATGCAAGCGCAACAGCGACATACGTCAGTGGGTCAATGGGTTTGATCCCAAAGAGCAGAGTGGACATCAACTGCGATAGCACGGCTGCTGCGATCAGCCCCAGTCCTGTCCCTATTGCCCCCCAAGTTAACCCGTTGCGCACAAACATCATCTTTAGACTGCCACTTTGCGCACCGAGCGCCATGCGGATTCCGATTTCGCGAGTCCGCTGCGCCACCGTATACGAGATGACGGCATAAATCCCCACCACTGCAAGCAGCAGCGCCATTACCCCGCTGATCCCCAGCAAGCTCAAAGTGAAGGAGGTTCGCGACATGGATTTGTCATAAACTTCCTTCATTGTTCGCATTTGGGTGATCGGAATACTCCCGTTGACGGACGACACTGCCTGACGGATTTCATTGACCAGGCCATCACTTCCTGCGCGAGCAGTGCGAACCATAAACGTCAGCGAATATGCGGATCGCAACGGCCAATAAACAGTTGTGGGTGCGTTCCTTTCAGCGCCGTCATGCCGGATGTCGCCGAC
>CAZXHW010000911.1:0-3323 GCA_964639915.1 uncultured Heliomicrobium sp. | reverse complement strand
GTGCTGATAACCTTCGGGAAATAGCGGGCGAATCGGACGATCCGTCAGTCGGCAAGTCAGAATCTCTTTTTCGGAAGGACGGCCTTCACGCTTGAAATAACCGCCGGGAATTCGTCCGGCAGCATATCCATATTCACGATAATCAACAGTCAGCGGAAAGAAATCCGCGCCTTCTCTGGGTTTGCGGGCAGAAACGGCTGTGACCAGCACAACGGTTTCGCCTTGCTGAATGAGCACGGCTCCGTCAGCTTGCTTTGCAATGCGGCCTGTTTCAATCGAAAGCTCTCGACCGCCTAAATTGATGCCTTGTTTCAGAAACATCTGTATCTCTCCTCTTAACAACAATGGTGCCTGATGCTTACTGGTCAGTCGGCTGAGCAGTCAAGAAGCAAATCAGTCACCACAAAACGACAAAAAGCCGCAAACGCAAGCTCATGACACAGCGTCGCCAGCTTGCATTGCGGTTGGTGATGTGGAAATAAAATCGAAATTTTTGACGGAATCGTCTGAACTATCTGTCACTATGGGCGACCCCAGAATCGGGCAGCCAAAGTTAATGATGGCGCTGAGGGCATCCGAAATGCTTATTACCGGGTTCGGATGAAATCATTCGTCTTCCTGATGTGCCTGAAATTCGTGCCACTTTTAGGGCATTTCGAAGGCCAATAACAAAGGCCGAAACAGGAAGTACGTGCCGTCACGTTCGGCTGCACAGCAAAAACGGCGTCTCACCCGGAGACGCCGCCGTAATCTTCAAACTTACTTTCTCAGTCCTAGTCGGCTGATCAATTCGTGATAACGATTGATATCTATGCCTTTCAGATATTCCAACATGCTGCGACGCTGGCTGACCAGCTTTAGCAAGCCGCGGCGCGAATGGTTATCTTTTTTATGAGTTTTGAAATGCTCAGTTAATTCGTTGATGCGAGTTGTCAGCAGCGCAACCTGAACTTCAGGCGAACCAGTATCGCTACCGTGCGTCTTGTACTGAGAGATTATGCCTAATTTAGCCTCTTTTGCTAAAGCCATTTGAACTTCTTCTTTCCTCCGAAGTTGTGATTTGATCTTGTCGAAATTTGAGGCGCGAGGGTAGCAAAGCACTCGTCAAAGTTCAAGCCATCCTTCTAAAGGACGATAAATTGCCCCCCATCGCAAACCGCCAAAGCCCAAGTCACTTGCGGATTCTGCTTCAAACACAGCCCCCAGGGCATTTTTATCATTTGAATTCATGGTTTGTCTGACGACTTCAGTGCTTTTAGTTGGGAGTCGTGTAGGAAGTTTGGGGAAATAGAAAAAATTTTCACTGCAATACTCATATTGTTTCTTGTTTGCCATCTTTATGGAGTGAACGTCGAAATCACAGGTATTGAGTTTTCTCTTTTCTGAAAAATCCGTTTTGAGTTTGCCGCACCTATCAAAGGGTGCGGCGCAAGCAGGGCTGACGAAGTCGAGTGATGAGTGGTGTGGCTGTGTCAGGGGTGGCCGGACGCACCATCCATCAAGTCCGGCTTCGTCAGCCCGGTCAGCCAAAAACCTTATCAGGCTTGCTGTAAAATTTTTATCACGCGGCACCATTTAGGCTGGCGAAGTTTGGCCGATAAATAATTCAGGGATAGCCAGGGGTGGCCTACTGAATCGTTTATCGAATCAGACTCGCCAGCCTGTTTTTGTCTGTTGCGGTAAGTTATTCATTTGCTTGTCGGAGGTTTTGATTAAACCTAGAATGCTGCCGCCCCACTCGGTCTTTTATCAGCGAACAGGTTCACGCCAGAATGCTATGCTCAGAGAATGTGGGGGCTCACTGTATATCCAGGCAATTTCGCTAAAGGTTTCAATGCTACTGGTCAGCCACGCTAAGTAGTCATAAATTGAATGAAACGCAGACAATCAATGGAAGACATCAAGGATATATCTATAAAAATCAGTAACTATTTTACTGATTGATAGCGACATGAAAAATGCCAAAGACAAAATCAATCGCACGAAACAACACCTTCTTTCAGAAATATCAGGAATGGGTGGGATCGGTTGGCTAACTGCGGGACGCGAAATCGAAAACTACATTCCAAAGCAGGCTTTGTCGGCGCTGTTTCAAGTGAGTGAGATCAGTCAACTCCGTCGGCACACTGACATTGGAAATTACCTGGATAAACTACGGCAAGGTGAGAGTAAACGCTTTGAACGGGACAAAGGGGCCTTTGCTGAAAAAGTGTTACCGCTGGTCACGAAAGATGAGATGGCCAATTCGCTTGATCTGAAAATGCGGATGGAAGAGGTTTGCAAAGCTATCAGAAAGTGGAATGGCTTATCCGAAGGTGTCTAAATGCTGAAGGAGTTGCTGACGTTGGCTATTGCCAGTTAGATTTCCTGATCTGCACTGACCGCTTCGCCGAGACCTTTCATCTGGAAGCATTGCGTGACAGCAAAGATCGCTTGCGCGTGGTGCCGATTGACGGCGAGGACTTGCGCCGCTTGGTCGAAGTTGATGACCGCGGAGCAACGTTGCGCGCGTTTGTGGAGCGGGCGGTGTTGATGTAGTTCGTAGCGCGAACGCTGTGCTATGCTGCGCCGCGGGAGGAAAGCGAATGATGACGACAGTACAAGTTGAATTGCCCGGAGAGTTATTACAAGTGGCTGGCATCAACGCACAGGAAGTTTCGAAACTGCTGGCGCTGGAGCTGTTCCGCGAAGACGCGGTGTCGCTGGGACGTGCGGCGGAATTGTGTGGTGTGGCGTTGGCGGAATTTATGGATTTCGTTTCAGAACGCGAAGTGCCGTTGCATTATTCTCTCGACGATCTGGCTGAGGATCGCCGGATAATCGAGAGTTTGCCGTGATTGTTGTTTCAAACGCTTCACCATTGATTCTGCTGTCAAAGCTTGGCCAACTCGATCTCCTCTCACTTCTTTTTACCGAAATCATCATTTCACAGGAAGTCTGGGATGAAGTTGTGATCAGAGGCGTGGGTTTACCCGGTTCTGCTGAAGTTCAAAAAGCCGCCTGGATTCGCCTTGAGCAATTGAAGAACTCTTCACCCCTGGCCCCTTGGCAAACTCAGCATAATCTTGGCCTGGGTGAGCTTTCCACCATTCTGCTGGCAAAAGAGATTGCAGCCGATCTGGGGTTGATTGATGAGCGACGCGCCAGATTATTGGCGCAAACCCAAAGCGTATCAGTGCTCGGAACGGTAGGCATTCTCGAACTTGGCTACCGTAAAGGTGAAATTGCCGATTTGCGACAAACCTATCAAACGCTGATTGCTGTTGGCGCAAGAGTTGACAAGCGGGTGCTCAATCAAAGTTTAGCTGCTTATCACCTGTTGC
>CAZXHW010000910.1:0-3324 GCA_964639915.1 uncultured Heliomicrobium sp. | reverse complement strand
CGCCTGCGGGGCGCGGTCGGTCTGGACGATCTCCATCTGTAGTTCCCTGTGATGATTTGGATTGGTCGCAAAATTGACGGCGGATTGTAATCGAAAAGGTTGGTTTGGTGAAGCGGCGTAAAATTATTGCACTGAGCCGACCAATCCAGCATCAAAAAGTCTGGGATCTAACATTCTGCGCTTTCGAGTCATCGCCACTGGCATCACAGGTGAATGCGGAACGGTGTAAAAGTAATCGCCGATCTCGAACAAATCCTCTTCTCTGGTCATCCAGCCGGTTCGGTCAAAGCGGCTTAGGTTCACAGGCCGCGAAAATTCGCGCAGCGTCAGTTCGCCTTTCAGGTTGTAGTAATGCGCGTAATACGACATCACCAGTTCGCGGACGGTTCGGTACACCGGTTCGCGGAACCTGAGACCAGAGTAATTCGATTTGGCAATCGCTCCCCAGCAACCGTCTTGCTGGAATACCGCCAGCAGATGATCGTCGTCTCGCACGGCCATCAGATCAACGATCAGTGGCGGATGGCCAATCAGTCGCAGTGCCGCCGCCGCGAAATACGCACCTTCAGCGCAATGGGCCAACCGGTCACGCAACACACGCCGAGGGCTGCGGCAGGTTTCGCCGTCTTTTTCTTTGTTGTACGCGACGTCTTCATCCAGAAAACGCTGAATCTTTTGCGGCGTGGAAAGTTTTCTGAATACAGCCAATTCGCGTTTCTCAAATCCGTAATTTTCCATTCCCTACTTCACTCCTACTGGTCGCCGCTGATCTAACAGACTATGACCTTCCGCCATCGTCAATTTCACACCAAGCAAGCCCGCCAGCGTTGGTGCGATGTCGCGCATGTCAATCCGGTCAAGATTTTTCGCGGTTGGAATACCCGCGCCAGCAATGAAAAAGGACGAATCCATTTCCGGTAGCTCTGCCAGAAAGCCATGCCCGCCGCCGGGTTTGATGTCGCGAACAATTGGCAGCTCAAAACCGCCTCCAACATACGTACCCGGCTTCGTGCCAATGACAAATGCCGCCTCGGGAAATCCGCCGAGCTTCATCGCCGCGTCGCCTTCGTAAAACTTGAACAAGCCGCTTGCCCGATCAGCAGTCAATTGCTGCAAGATTTCGCGCGCTTTACGGCGTGTGGCTTCGTCGTTTTTATCTTTCAGCATCACGAACGCTGTACCGCCGGAATTCCAGGTAATGGCGCGCCATGATTTCAGCTTGCCTGCTTCGACTTCGATCAATCCGGCTTCGCGGAAAGCGGCGTTCAGGTTCAGCGATTTACTGATCGGCGCAAAGCCGTGATCCGAAGCCACGGCAATAACAGCTTTTCCATTGCCGAGCTTTTCAGCGGCGGCGCGAACCTGCCCGACCAGCGCATCAATATCTTCCAGCGCAGCGTAGGCTTCACGGCTGTTCGGCCCGTGGGCATGCTGAACTTCATCCAGGCCAGCAAAGTACGTCGTCAAAAACGCCGGGCGCTTCTTTTCCAGCAAGTAAACGTTGAACGCTGCGCGACGTTTGTCGGCTTCGACCGTGTAATCGTAGCCTTCGGGATAATTGCCTATGGCTTTTTCGGCTTCGGTCAGCAGTCCGGGCGTTGAAAGCGCGCGAATCAACTTGCGGTCGTCCGGCGTAGCGGCTCGCCACATTTGCACGATATTGAAATCAATTTTGGCGCTGACAGTCACAGGCCAGTCAACGCTGGCGGTTTTCAGTCCGGCAGCGGTGCAAACATCCCATAACGTCGGCACGCGAATATCTTCAGCGTACCAATACCAACCGCCTTGGTTCTTGCTGAACGGATCGAACGGTGTGTTGGCATAAATGCCATGTTTAGCTGGGCTTACACCTGTGACCAGCGTCGTGTGACTGGGATAAGTAACGGTCGACATAACGCCTGTCACGGCTGAAGCAAACGCGCCTTCTTTGACAAAGCGGCGCAGGTTCGGAAGCTTCAATCCATGCCGGTCAGCTTCCAGAACGTAATCCGGCTTCAGACCATCAATCGAAATCAGCACAACCGGCGTGACGCTAGGACGTTGCGCTGAAGCGGACAAGCTTAGCGCCAGAACGGAAAGCAAGCAGAACAAACCAATTCGTAACATGGATTTTCTAAAAGGAAGCTTCGCGCTTCTAAAACAGCAGGCGAGACGCCTGCCTCCCAGGTTTATTTCCAGAGTTTGTTAATCACGCGAAGCAGGACCAAACCGCTGACCACAAAAACCGCTCCCATCAATAGCGCGGCGCTGGTACGGCCATAAAGAATGTTTCCGACGGTGAACAACGCAGACCAGATCGTGATACTTCCGGCGACCCAACCAACCAGAGCCATCGGCAGACTTTCCCCTGCCTGGGCGGCTTCAGCCTTGGAAATTCCAGCTTCAATGCGAATCGGTTCCCAGCCCGGTCCGCTGGGACGAACTTTGCGGTAAAAATCAATCAGCGTTTTGCGGTCGGTTTGCGGAGCCAAGTATGCCGCCAGCACCCAGCAAACCGTTGTCACAGCAATGGTGATCAGCAAACTGTTGGCCGTAGAAGGAACGGCAACGCCACTTTTTTTCAAAACCAGGAATCCAACTGAAACAAGAAACGAGCTGATCATCGCCACAACTTCGCACCAAGCGTTGATTCGCCACCAGAACCAGCGAATCAAATAAAGTAATCCCGTTCCGGCACCAACCAGCAAGATAATGTCAAAGGTGTCTTTCGCGGTATCCAGCAGGTAAACGACACCCGACGATAAAACAAAAAGCAGAATTGTGACGATGCGGCCCATAAAAACGTAATGCCGCTCTTCGCCATCGCGCACGATAAAGCGGCGATAAAAATCGTGAACCAGGTAAGAGGCTCCCCAGTTCAGGTGCGTCAAAATTGTCGAAGAGTTTGCGGCGACCAATCCACCGACCATCAAGCCAACAAATCCGACCGGCAGGAATTTCAGCATAGCGGGATAGGCAATGTCGTGGCCCAACAACTTCGGATCAAGATTTGGAAACGCCGCTTGAATGTCAGAGAGCTGCGGGTAAACCAGAATCGAAGCCAAGCCGACCAGAATCCACGGCCACGGTCGCAGCACGTAATGCGCGATGTTGAAAAACAGAACCGCTCCGAGCGCGTCTTTTTCGGATTTCGAAGCCAGCATCCGCTGCGCCATATAACTGCCGCCGCCGGGTTCGGCTCCGGGATACCAAACCGACCACCATTGCACGGCAATCGGAATGATGAAAACGGCCACTGCCATATCCCAGTTGTTCGTGAAATCCGGCAGCACGTTCAGGTAATTGATGCCTTCGGGCCCTTTCATTGCAGAAAGCTGGTTGACC
>CAZXHW010000909.1:0-3328 GCA_964639915.1 uncultured Heliomicrobium sp. | reverse complement strand
GCTGTTCGCGGCTGGCTTCGTGAGCGTCGCGGTCTTTTTGCTGCTGGCTTTGATTATTCAGGGCGAAATTTGCCCGAGTTTCGGGATTGATTAGCGCGCCAACGACTGGCACCGCTCGCGAGGCATCGAGCACGTGAATCACTGGAGGTTCATAATGATGAGCGATCTTGACCGCCGTATGAACTCGCGAAGTCGTTGCTCCGCCAATCAACAGCGGCACGGTGAACCCTTCGCGCTGCATTTCGCGGGCGACGTGTTGCATTTCATCCAGCGACGGAGTGATCAATCCGCTCAAACCGATGATGTCTACTTTATGTTCGCGCGCGGCGTTGAGGATTTTTTCGCACGGAACCATCACGCCCATGTCAATCACTTCGTAGTTGTTGCAACCCAAAACGACGCCGACAATGTTTTTGCCAATGTCGTGAACGTCGCCTTTGACCGTAGCCATCAGGATTTTGCCCTGCGGCTGGGAATCTGCTGTCTTTTCGGCTTCAAGGTATGGCTGCAAGTAAGCAACGGCTTTTTTCATGACGCGAGCCGACTTCACAACCTGAGGCAAAAACATCTTGCCAGAACCGAACAGGTCGCCAACGACATTCATTCCAGCCATCAAGGGGCCTTCGATGACGTTCAGCGGCTTGCCATATTTTTGCCGAGCCTCTTCGGTGTCGGTATCAATGTAATCAACGATGCCTTTCACCAAAGCGTGCGACAGTCGTTCTTCGACCGTTCCGCTGCGCCATTCATCTTCGACAACCTCGGCTTTGCCTCGCTGCTTGACCGATTCGGCAAATGTGACCAGCCGTTCGGTCGCGTCTGGCCGACGGTTGAGCAGCACGTCTTCGACCAGTTCCAGCAAATCTTTCGGGATTTCGTCGTAGACAGCTAACTGCCCTGCGTTGACGATTCCCATATCGAGTCCCGCTTTGATTGCGTGATACAAAAACGCGGAATGCATGGCTTCGCGCACAGCGTTGTTTCCGCGGAACGAAAACGAAATATTACTGACGCCGCCGGAAACTTTCGCACCGGGCAGGTTTTGCTTAATCCACCGCGTCGCTTCGATGAAATCCACAGCGTAGTTGTTGTGCTCTTCGATGCCCGTGGCGACGGTCAAAATGTTCGGGTCGAAGATGATGTCCTGCGGCGGAAAGCCGACTTCATCAACCAGAATGCGATAAGCGCGTTCGCAGATTTCGATGCGCCGCTGGTAATTATCGGCCTGCCCTTTTTCGTCAAACGCCATGACGATCACCGCCGCGCCATAACGGCGAACCAACCGCGCCACCTCGCGGAACTTCTCTTCGCCCTCTTTCATGGAAATCGAATTAACGATGGCTTTGCCCTGCGTGCATTTCAACCCGGCTTCGATGACAGACCATTTCGACGAGTCAATGACGACCGGTACGCGAGCGATGTCGGGTTCCGAAGCGATCAGGTTCAGAAAATGCACCATGGCTTTTTCCGAATCGAGCATGCCTTCGTCCATGTTGACGTCAATCAACTGTGCGCCGTTTTCCACCTGTTGGCGTGCAACGGCCAAAGCTTCTTCGTACTGATTGTTCAAAATCAGTTTGGAAAACTTCGGCGAACCGGTGACGTTTGTGCGCTCGCCAATATTGACGAAGTTGGTTTCCGGTCGAATGGTCAGCGCTTCCAGTCCTGACAGCCGCAGGTAAGGATCAGGATGAGCCAGCTTGCGCGGCGGAATATCTTTGACGGCTTCGGCAATGACTTTGATGTGGGCTGGCGTGGTTCCACAGCAACCACCGACCAGATTCAGAAATCCAGCTTTCGCCCATTCCGCCAATTGCGGAGCCATCGTTTCCGGCGTTTCCGGGAAGCCGGTCGGAAGCAGTGGATTCGGTAACCCGGCGTTCGGATACGCACTGACGTAAATCGGCGCGATGGCAGAAAGCTCTTCAATGTAAGGCCGCATTTCCTTCGGCCCCAGCGCGCAGTTGATGCCAATCGAAAGCAGCGGCGCGTGCGAAGTCGCGTTGAAATATGCTTCAACGGTTTGGCCGCTCAGCGTGCGTCCGCTTAAATCGGTGATGGTGAATGACAGCATCAACGGCAAGCTGTACCCCAAATCTTCGTACAGCTTCTGAATCGCAAAAAGCGCGCCTTTGGAATTCAGCGAATCAAACACCGTTTCGACCATCAGAATATCCGCGCCGCCATCCACCAAGCCTTTCGCCTGTTCATAATACGACTCTGCAACTTGATCGAAGGTCACCGCGCGAAACGCCGGGTCATTGACATCCGGTGACAGCGAAGACGTTTTGTTCATCGGCCCCAACGCTCCGGCGACAAAAGCCGCGCGGTCGGGATGTTCGGACAGAAACTTTTCCTTCGCCTGCTTTGCAAGTTTCGCCGCGACGAAATTGACCTCGTACGCCAGCGATTCCATCTTGAATTCCGCCAGCGACACCGATTGCGCGTTGAAGGTATTGGTTTCGATGATCTCCGCGCCTGCCTCCAGGTAGGCGCGATGAACTTCTTCGACGATGTGCGGCTGCGTCAGGCAAAGCACGTCGTGATTGCCCTTCAAATCCTGCGGCCAATCTTTAAACCTTTCGCCACGATAAGCGGCTTCGTCCAGGTTATATTGCTGCAGCGTCGTCCCCATCGCTCCGTCAATGATGACGATGCGTTGGCGAAGAAGTTCTTCTAGCTGTTTTTTGGTATTCGTATGATTGCTCAATATAGATTCCCAATATCTAAAAAATGCTTGCGGCTCCGCCGCCAGATGTACGAAAGGCTGTGCCTTTCCGGGAAAGCATTCGAATCTTAAACGCTCGCCATCAGCCGCAAATCGGCATAGATAGGCAACTCGATCAGATCATTACGCAATAGCCGCGTTGAGAAGAAGAGGATTTCCAAGTTTTCAATCTCTCCTGTTTGAGGATTGAGCCGAGCAACGACATCGTCTCCCAACTCTTCAGACTCTTGCTCGGCATAGGGCTTCGATTTATTGATATAGAGAATATCGGCTTCGCGGTCGTATTTGAAACTCAGCTTCGTGTCCATTCGATCACTCCTCCTGCCAGCTTTCTGGCGATGTATGCGGTTACGACCCAGTATCTTTCGTTCGGCGCGGCGTCAGTGACGACGACTACGACGATATGCTTTCCGTCTCGGACATTATCGAACCACTTGGTGAAAAGTCGAGCATTGTTGAAGCGAGCGCTGCGGCGAATCTGATCGGGGTCATCCAGAGTCTCAGCAAGCTCGTCACGATATGCAGGCAAGACGTCGGGATGCTGCTCGGCAATGTGCTTTTCCCGCTCGTCCGTTAGTTCAACTTCGCCTTGCAGGTATG
>CAZXHW010000908.1:0-3332 GCA_964639915.1 uncultured Heliomicrobium sp. | reverse complement strand
AATGCGGTCGGCTTTGGAAGACAGCCCTAACTGTTCAGCCAGCGTCAAGCCTGCGTTGGGTGTGTACAACAGCGCATCTTTTTCATTGGGGTTGCGAGCAATGCGATATTCGCCGGAGCCGGTCGGGTCAACGAATTCGATTTCCACGTCGGAACCGACGCCTTCGATGTAGCGATACCACCAGATTTCAAATGGATACGTTGAGGTCGAACCACCACCTTCCCAAATTGGGCGGTCGTAACTGCCGCCGGAAGGATGAGATTCTTTCTGGTGGGGGGGGCCAAACATGATGTACATGCGTCCGCGGTCGGTTTTCCATCCGGGAATACCGCTGGTGAAGTGTTCGTTGGCATAGGCAATCCGCTGGTAATACTCTTCACGATATTCGTTGGAGTCGGTATCCGGGTCGGGGTCGCGGCGTAGCCAGAAAGATTCAATGAACTGTTCGCGCTCATCATCGGTTTTCAACAAGTTGAACGTTTTCCGTTCTTCGTCGGTGATGATCCAAAGCACATCTTCGTTCACCCAGCGTTTGTAAACGCTCTTCAATCTTTCTTTCTGCGCTCTTTCTTCTTTATCTTTATCGCGCTTCTTTTCCTGCGCGAAGACGGTCAGCGACGATAGGGTGATCGCCGTAGTTAGAAACAACGCAATGCAACGCGCAAAATTTCTCGAGAACAATCTGTTTAACATAACAACTTTTCTCCTCTCGGTAGTGCCTTTTTATTGGTTTTTGGGCTTATTCTGCCGGAGTTGGCTAAGTTTGAACGGGATAGGCAAAACTCTTTGCTTGAAATCTTTGCCATATCCAACTTCGCCGCCCAAAAAGGATCTATCTCTAGAAATTATAGTCACCCGAGTTGGAAGGTTTTAGAGACAGCAAGGAGTGTACGCGAGTCGCATAAATTGCGTCAAGCTGCCGCTATTCAAGGGCTTGCCACTGATTGAAAAGGTGTCCAAAGTCAAAGTTTGACATGACAAAAACCATCTGTTAGCTTCCCGCCCTTGTTTATTGCGGTAGTGGACTTTATACAACTTATGGTTCAAATAGACCGATTTTGGCGGGAAATCAGGCATCAAATTCCGCGTAGCAGCGTATTGTTGGCGATGGTTGTGCTGTCTTTGCTAGGCGCTTCGTGCAAGAGCCTGATTGTTACCAAAGACCGTTCGATTCCCAAACTGCTGACTCCGCTGGCCGATGCCAGGTTTGAAGAGTTGGTAAAACAGGTGAAACCTTTTGCCGATCTTCAATCCTTAAGAACGCGTGTAGGCATTGTTTTTCAGGACACAGGACTGGCAGAGCGTTGGCCAGAAACGGATTCCAATTTGGTGCTGATGCGTCCGGACAAGATTCGCCTGATCATCAATGCGCCCATCGGCAAAATCAAAATCGCCGAGATGGTTTCGGAATCCAGCAAATTCAAAGTCGCTCTTTATAAACAGTCGCCGAGCTTTTTGATCGGAACGAATGACGCGGATTACAGCATGTGGCGCGAAAAGCTGGGCGAAAAAGCAAATAGCGGCTTAGTCGCGGCTCGTCCCTTCCATTTTACGGAAGCATTGATGATGCGCCCGTTGGTGACGAGCGATTCGCGCTTCACGTATTTGATGGAAGAAGCCCTGGTCGAAGAAGCCGATATCGCTCCAAAAGCACCGAAGAATTCGCGAGTGCTTCGCAGCTTTTACGTGATTTCTGAAATTGAGCTTGGAGTGCCGGGAATGGGAACCGGAATTTCGCGTGTAACGCGCAAATTTTGGTTTGATCGAACCAATAGCGCTAAGTTCGTCCGGCAACAGATTTTTGATGCCAAAGGCTCACTCGCAACCGAAGTTCATTACTCCGACTATAAAAAGTTAAGTGAAAGCAGCGCTGATTTGTGGCCAAGCGTAATTTTGGTCAGCCGCCCTCACGACGGTTATTCGGCGCGACTGCTGTTCAGCGAAACAACTTTCGAGGTCAACCCGGAATTGCCCTCCACGGCGTTCATGCTGGAAAACAGTGAAAAGCTGAGAGAAGTAGATCTGGATAAACCTCCGACACCATAACGAATTGACCATGGACAATCTTGTCGCTTCAAACATTCGTCAGCGCCCAACGCGCACGCTGATCAGCGTGGCTGGTGTCGCTTTGGGCGTGGTTTTGATTGTTTTGAACACGGGACTGGTGGAAGGGATGCTGAACGACCGCATAAAGCGAGAGCGCAGCATTGGCGCGGAGATTCAATTTGGTCGTCGAGGCGCGACTCTTTCGCCGTCATCCAGCAATCCTGTGGATGTTCGTTATGCCGACAGACTGGCAAAGATTGCAGGCGTCAAACAGGTCAGCCCAATTGGGTACTACATTCAAAGTGGCAATAGCGGTTTGGGAATGGAGATTGTCGAAGGTGTTGAGTTTGATTCGTATTCGGCGATCACTGGCGCAAAGATTGTGGATGGTCATGCCGCTCGATCTGACGAAGAAGTAATTATTGACGAATTCAAAGCGCTACACGGTAAATTGAAAGTCGGCAGCGATATTCAGGTCTTTGGCAAAACTGTAAAAGTGGCGGGAATTTATTCGCCTCAGGTTGGATCAAGGATAAAGATGCCGCTAGACGCAATGCAGCGCGCACTATCCGCTGAAGGGAAATGTTTTTCGATTCTGATTAAAGTTAGCGATCCGGAAAAACAGGAAGAAGTTCGTCAGCGGATTCTGGATGAATTGCCCGGCAACGAAGTGCTGCTGACTCGTGACATTGGCCTTAACTTTGGACGGGATATTCCTGGTATTAAAGGCTTTGTCCGTGCCGTGCTGGTCTTGTCGGTGATTGTCAGCGCACTGGTGATTTTGCTGGCAATGTACACGACCATTACCGAGCGAACGCGCGAAATCGGAATTTTGAAATCACTTGGCGCACCCAAGCGATTCATCATCGGCGTAATTGAAAAAGAAGCCCTGACCATCAGCTTGATCGGAGTCATCATCGGCTTGATTATTTCAGTAATTGCGGGCTGGGCATTGGAGCGGGCGACGACCTTGCAACTGGAATTTACCTGGTCATGGATTCTGCGCGCCGGATTGATCGGGTTGGGAGCGGGCGCTTTGGGCGCACTCTATCCTGCAATTCGGGCGGCAAACAAAGATGCGGTACAGGCTTTGTCTTACGATTGATTGAAATGGACGCAATTCTAAAAACTGAAAATCTGGTCATGACTTACCGCGTCGGCAAGGTGGACGTAAACGCTTTGCGCGGAGTCAATTTGACGGTTGGGCGAGGCGAATTCGTTTCGATCATGGGGCCTTCGGGGTGCGGCAAATCAACGATGCTGCATATTCTTGGTGGTTTGCTAAA
>CAZXHW010000907.1:0-3334 GCA_964639915.1 uncultured Heliomicrobium sp. | reverse complement strand
CAAATCAGTAAAGGCCGGTGTTTTTGAGGAGAATCAAAGTGCAAGAAAGAAAACCTGTCCCCATTTTTTATGACCCAAGCGAGCGGCGGCAACGATACGTGCGGCACACCGGCATTGTTTTGGCAGTTGCGTTTACCATTTTGGCAACTTTGTTTATCACCAGCGTAATCGTCAATCCGGTCTTGCCTCACTTGAGCTTGCGACAAGCGGCGCTGGGGTCAATTGTGGCTGATGTCAAACCTTCCCTGCCACAACTGCCGGTGCCTGAACTAATTGCTACGCGCCGTGAAGCGCGATCCGTCCAGGCGCAAGCCGAATTACGAAAGGCGATTCGCAAAGCCCGCGCTGAACGAAACCGCTCCCCCAAAGTCGCCACTCCCAGTGGGACAACCAATACGGCACGGCCGCAAGCGATTGGCTTTTATGTCAACTGGGATGATTCCAGTTATCAATCGCTCAAGCGGCATCTGCAACAGCTCGATCAACTTGTGCCTGAATGGCTGCGCTTGCAATCCGGCACGGAGCCGGTTGTTCCTGAACTTGATGCACACGCGATGGATTTGATTCGTCAGCAGCGCCCTGATCTTCCAGTCATTCCGATGATTCACAATTCCAAAGAGGGCAAATGGGAACCGCAAACGCTGGTTGCGCAAATTGCCGACGAAGCATCGCGCACGCGACTGGTCAACGCGCTGGCAAAGTTCGTCGGCGACCAGCACTTCCAGGGAGTTTGTATTGATTTTGAAGAAGTGCCCGCTGGTTCGCAGAAACAATTGCTCGCTTTTATGCAGCAACTCCACGCCGCCTTCAACGCGCATAACTGGAAGGTGATGCAAGCTGTGCCGTTTGACGATGAAGATTGGAATTATTCTGCCTTCGCTGCAGCCAACGATTACCTGATGTTGATGGCCTACGACGAACACTGGGCAGAAAGCAACGCAGGCAGCATTGCAGGGCAGCCGTGGTTTGAAGCTACCCTGGCCAAACGCATGCGAGAACTGGACGGCAGCAAAACCATCGTCTGCATCGGCGGTTACGGCTACGGCTGGAGCAAAGGCCGCGAAACCGAAGAACTTACGTTTCAGGAGGCCGTTCTGGCTGCACGCGATAGCGAAGCGAAAATTGAATTCGACACGGTAACGCGCAATCCCTATTTCCGCTATGAAGACGAGGACGGTTCCGAGCATAAGGTGTGGTTTCTGGACGGCGCGACGGCATTCAATCAAATGCGCTCCGCGCGGCAATTTCATCCGGCGGGCTTTGCGCTTTGGCGCATGGGATCGGAAGACCCTTCCCTGTGGAACATTTTTGGCCGCGAGCAAATGGATGCAGCACCGGCCAGTTTGCAAAAGATCATTTACGGGTACGACGTGGATTTCGAAGGGATGGGAGAAATTCTGCAATTCGAAGCCGCGCCCAAAGAAGGAACGCGTTCCATCAGCGTTGATGCGCGAACAGGTTTAATTTCCGATGCACGATATTTGAGTATTCCATCGTCGTACGTTTTGCGCCGCACAGGTTGGCACCCCGGCAAGGTGGCGCTGACTTTTGACGATGGCCCGGATGAGCAATGGACGCCGCAAATTCTGGATATTCTGAAACGCGAACACGTTCCCGCCACGTTTTTCATCATTGGCCAGAATGGACAGGCCAACCCGCAATTGGTCAAGCGGATCGTCGCCGAAGGCCACGACATCGGCAATCATTCTTTCACGCATCCCAACCTGGGAGAAATTCCGGGCAAGCTGACCGAACTGGAATTGAACGCTACGCAACGTTTGATCGAAGCCTTGACCGGGCGTTCGACCCGGCTGTTCCGCGCGCCCTATTTCGGAGACGCTGAACCGCAAACTGCTGACGAAGTTGAACCGGCTGCAATTGCCAATCGGCTTGGCTATATCATCATCGGATTGCGCGTTGACCCGGACGATTGGGCATTGCCTGGCACGGATGAAATCGTTCGCCGCACCGAAGCAGGTTTGACCAATCCAAATCCTGACGAACGCGGACAGATCGTCTTGCTGCATGATGGGGGCGGAGATCGCGCGCAAACTATTGCAGCGCTGCCGCGTTTGATCCACGACCTGCGTGCGCAAGGCTTCCAGTTCAACACAGTTTCACAGCTTGCCGGTTTGTCCCAGGCACAAACAATGCCGTTATTGCCAGCAGAACATGGATGGATGGCCAGCGCCGACAAACTTACTTTTTACGCCTTTGCCATCGGTGGTTGGTTGATTCGCTGGGTGTTTCTGATCGGCATCGTGCTGGGATTGGCGCGAATGCTTTTCATCGGTGCCCTGGCATTCGCGCAGCAAATCCGCAGCACCAAATTGAATCAAAAGACGTTACCAAAGGCGCACAATGGAAACCTGGTTTCGATCATCATTGCCGCCTACAACGAAGAAAAAGTTATCTCGCAAACAATACGCAGCTTGCTGGCATCTGATTACGCCAACTTTGAAATCATCGTCGTGGATGATGGTTCGACAGATAAAACCAGTAACGTTGTCAGTTCAGAATTTGGCGCAGAACCGCGCATCCGATTGCTGACGCAAACCAACACGGGCAAAGCAGCAGCTTTGAACTACGGCTTGCGTCATTCCACTGGCGACATTGTCGTTGCGCTGGATTCCGACACTATTTTTCCCTCCACGACGATCGGAGCGCTCGCGGCCTGCTTCTCTGACCCACGCGTAGGCGCAGTTGCGGGAAATGCCAAAGTCGGAAATCGCATCAATCTGGTCACTCGCTGGCAGGCGCTGGAATACATCACGGCGCAAAATCTGGAACGACGAGCCTTTGCTTTGCTCAATGGCATCACCGTCGTGCCGGGCGCAGTAGGAGCTTGGCGACGCGAACCGTTGGACCAAATCGGCGGATTCGCTTCCGATACTCTTGCCGAAGACCAGGACCTGACGCTCAAAATACGCAAGCTGGGCTACAAAATTGAGTACGCCGAAGATGCCGTTGGTTGGACGGAAGCTCCAGACACGTTGCGCGGTCTTGCCAAACAGCGCTTTCGTTGGTCTTTCGGCACGCTGCAATGCATGTGGAAACATCGCGATGCTTTGTTTCGTCCGCGACATGGCACGCTGGGATTTTTGGCGATGCCCAACACCTGGATCTTTCAAATTCTCTTTCCGCTGATTTCGCCGCTAATGGATTTATTGTTCGTATGGACGCTGGCGACCACCTGGCTGGAAAGGATGGAACATCCACAGGAATACACGGTCAGGAATCTGCGACAAGTTTTGTTCTATTACGCGCTCTTTCTGGCTGTAGATTGGACTGCGGCGGCTTTCGCCTTTGTGTTGGAACGCCGCGAACAATGGAG
>CAZXHW010000906.1:0-3335 GCA_964639915.1 uncultured Heliomicrobium sp. | reverse complement strand
GGTCGAAATCAATGGCGGTAAATTCAATCCAATGGTTCCATTTGGAGGGTACAAACAATCCGGCAATGGCCGCGAATTGGGCAAATACGGCCTGGAAGAGTTTCTGGAAGTTAAAGCGATGTTGATGTAAACACTGAAGTAGACTTGGCCAGGTAAACAATCTGTCCCCGTTGCTTGCCGAGCTTAATCAATAAACCAGAGCGGTTACTCGAAGCCGCCAAGACTTTGAAGGAGGACGAAATGAGCACAGGCAAAAATCCAGCAACCGAACAAGCGAAACCACAAGGCAACACTGACACGGAAGTGCCCAACAGCCCGGACGTAAAGCACGAAGGGTGGAGCGCTGAGGAAATCGCAGAACAAGCAGCCAGTAAAGACGGGGCTGAAATCAAAGAGGAGATGAAACAAGGCAAGAAAACAGAACGTGAGGAAGGCAAGTAAGCCACAAGTTTTCTTCCGGCGAGTCTCTCAAATCATGTAAAAGAATGCAGAAAACACTTTTTGAAACGATTGGGGGTGAGCAAGCCCTGCGCCTTTTGGTGGATCGCTTTTACGATCTGATGGACGTCAGGATGGAAGCGGCAGGGCTTCGCGCGTTACACCCGGAGGATTTAACCGAATCGCGCAACAAACTGTTTTGGTTTTTGGTCGGTTGGTCGGGCGGGCCGCAAATGTATGTCGAACGATTCGGCCATCCGCGATTGCGTGCGCGGCACTTGCCGTTTCCCATCGGAGAATCCGAGCGCGACCAATGGTTGTCGTGCATGAGTCAGGCTTTGGAAGAAACAATTCCCGATGCTGAGGCTCGAACACAACTAACGCGCAACTTTATGCACCTTGCCGATTTTATGCGAAACAAAGAAGGGTAAAACTTCCGCTCACCGGTTACACAGCCTCAGCCTGAAAAAACAGTTAAGTCTTTCGCCAGATTCCTTTTGGCTGCTACAAATGACAATGCCATAATGCGTGCCATCAAAACGCTTTACCGGCATTACCGCAAACTTCCGTCCGTCATAGGAGAACCGTCATTTATGAGCGCCGAAAATAACACTTCGACTTCCGATACTGTCCAGAAACACAAAGATTTTCTGTTTCCCGCCGTCACCATGTATTACCAGGAACCCATCGCCCTGGATCACGGTCAAGGGATGCACGTCTGGGATGAATCAGGCAATAAATATCTGGATTGCTTTGGCGGAGTTCTAACCACCAGCCTGGGACACGCGAACCCGCAAGTCACCGAAGCCGTCATAGATCAGGTCAAAAAGATCACCCACACTTCGACGCTCTATGCCAACGCGCCGCAATCGCAACTGGCAGCCAAGCTTGCTGAAATCACGCCCGGCAAGCTGGAAAAATCCTTCTTCACCAATAGCGGAACAGAGGCGGATGAAACGGCGACGCAGGCCGCCAAGCTTTACACCGGACGGCAGGAAATTATCACGCTTCGACACAGTTACAGCGGGCGTTCGGCGGCTGCGCAAAGTGCGGGCGGGCACAGAAGCTGGAAAGTGTTGCCGACGCAAGTCGCCGGTTATTACCACGCGCCTGCGCCCTATTGTTATCGCTGCCCGTTCAAGCTGACGTATCCGGAATGCGATTTGGCCTGTGCCAAAGACTTGAAAGAACTGATTGAAACAGCAACTTCCGGAAACATTGCGGCCTTCATGGCGGAACCAATTTTGGGTGTCGGCGGATACATCACTCCGCCGAAAGAATATTTCAAAGAAGCTGTCGCCATCGTTCGCCAATACGGCGGCGTGTTCATCACAGACGAAGTGCAAACCGGTTGGGGACGCACGGGCGACAAATGGTTCGGCATTGAACATTGGGACGTGGAACCGGACATCGTCACTTCAGCCAAAGGCATGGCAGGTGGTTTTCCTATTGGATGGACGATTGCGACGCCGGAAATTGCTGCTGCCGTACCAACGCTGACGTTTTCGACCTTCGGCGGTAATCCGGTTTCTTCCCGCGCCGCGTTGGCAACGATTGAAGTCATCGAAACCGAAAACCTTGTCCACAGCGCCAAAGTCGTCGGCGATCACTTGCGAGAAAAACTGATGGGCTTGATGGAAAAATACGAAGTCATCGGTGACGTTCGCGGAATGGGCTTGATGCAAGCGCTGGAACTGGTCAAAGACCGCAAGACCAAAGAGCCGAATCCGCAAGCCGTCGTGAAAGTGTTCGAGGAAACCAAAAAGCGCGGCGTGCTGATCGGTAAAGGCGGTTTGTACGGTAACTGCATTCGCATCGGGCCGCCGCTGATCGCCACGAAAGATGATATGGACGAAATGGTGACGGCGCTGGATGAAGCTTTGGCAACGATATGAAATAACTCAAACGGAGGTAAGCATCATGACTCAGACAGAAACAACCAGCTACGAAAATGTGTTGGATATCGTTAGCCACTGGCCGCCCATTCAGCAAAGGGCGCTGGTAAACGATGTGTTGAAGATGATCTCTCCTAGAATCCAACCGCCTAGGGAAAGGCGGCCAACACTCAATGAGGCGTTGGGATTATTGGCAACTGATGGGCCTGCTCCAACCGATGAAGAGGTTAAGCAGTGGCTGGATGAACATCGAATGGAGAAATATGGATGAAGCAAGTGCTTTTTGACACCAACGTTGTGCTCGATGCTTTGCTAAAACGCGCGCCGTGGGATGCAGATGCTGCGGCTTGTTGGCAGGCAAGTGACGATGGGAAGATTCTAGGCTGTCTAACTGCATCCACACTTACCGACATATTTTATATTGCCAGTACTCAACTCAGGAGTGATCCCAATGCGAACTTTGATCAAAAATGGCCACATTGTTACCGCCGTTGATTCTTATACTGCCGACATCCTGATTGACGGTGAAAGCATTGTGATGACTGGCAAAGACCTTTCCGCTGTTGTCGGCCAAGTGGACAAAACCATTGATGCCGCAGGCAAGCTGGTGATTCCTGGTGGCATTGATCCGCATACGCACATGGATTTGCCGTTTGGCGGGACGTCTTCATCGGATGATTTTGAAACCGGCACGCGGGCAGCGGCATTTGGCGGAACCACGACGATCATTGATTTCGCTGTGCAGTACAAAGGGCAATCCCTCAATGAAGCCCTCGACGTTTGGTTTGCCAAAGCGCAAGGCAAAGCCGTGGCCGATTACGGCTTCCACATGATCTGCACGGATTTGCCTGACGAGCGGCTGCCGGAATTGAAAGGGATGATGGATCAGGGCGTCAGCAGCTTCAAACTATTTATGGCGTATCCCGGAGTTTTCTTAGTAGACGACGGGACGATCTTCAAGGCAATGGTGGCAGCGGGCGAACATGGTGGATTGATCTGCAT
>CAZXHW010000905.1:0-3339 GCA_964639915.1 uncultured Heliomicrobium sp. | reverse complement strand
CAGGCCGAAGTCACGAAAGCTTTCCGCGTAGCCTGTGAAGCTTCCAGACACTGCAAAACCGACCATCATTCCGATAGCAACGATCAATCCAGCGCACCCAAGCGCTGCTGCTACATTCCCTTTCTTGATCAAATCAGCATCGTCATAAGCAGTCAACATTCTAAAGAGGTGCGTTAACGCAATGAGTGCCGCCACGCCTGCAAACCAAAAGACGACTGTGGGAACAATAGAACCACCATCACCCGTCAAAGCTCCGGTCACAATCTGGCTGGAAGCGAAATGGATCGCGCCGTCAACAATGCCAGCCGCCAGATTTCCCGCGGTAATTTGTTCACGCAAAGGCACGCCGGTCGCGGCACTGTACTGCTCAAAAATCACGCTGGCGACTGCCATCGCTAGAATGCCGCCAATGCCATAAGCCAATACGCCTTTGACATCAGCCCAAAACGAATGCCCAGGACTGCTCAGAATCGGGATGATGACGTTTATGACGCCCAGCAGAAAGCCGCAAAGCGAAACCGCCGCCGCTTTATTATCGCGGTTAATCAGCGTATCCGTAACGGATTGGCCCAGCACCAGACTGTAAACCAGACGCGCAATGATGAGTAAAACAATTACCGCCAAAACCACAAAGACAATTGTCGTTGCGTCCATCGTTTCTCCTTATTAACACTTACCACTCTTTAAAGACAAAAAAGACCGCCGCCAGAATCAACGCAAAGCCAACCAGATAATTCCACTTCAGTTGCTCTTTCAAAAAGACGACCGAAAACACACAAAACACGACCAAGGTGATGACTTCCTGCATCATCTTCAATTGAGCAGCCGCAAAGTGATAATGCCCAATCCGGTTGGCGGGAACTTGAAAGCAATATTCGGCGAAAGCGATAAACCAGCTAATCAAAATCGCTTTCCACAAGACCGTCTCTTTGAATTTCAGATGCCCATACCAGGCAAACGTCATGAAGATGTTCGAGATTGTTAACAGAATAATTGTTTTCATGGATCGGCAGGGTTCCTCAACGTTTCAAGTCTTTCAAAATTTCCCGCGCGGCATTGAAACCTGGCGCTCCCATCACGCCACCTCCAGGATGCGTTCCGGAACCGCACAGATAAAGATTCTGAATTGGTGTACGGTAATTCGCCCACCCGGCCACTGGCCGCATGAAGAATAGCTGGTCCAGATCCATATCCCCGTGGAAAATGTTGCCACCAGTCAAACCATACTCATGTTCCATATCGAACGGCGAGATCACTTGCCGATGAAGAATGATGTCTTTGATATTTGGCGCATAATCGGCCAAAGCATTAATGCAGCGATCAGCAAATTCGTCTTTCGTGGCTTGGTCCCAGAAACCATCCTTCAATGTATAAGGCGCGTACTGAGCAAATATACACATAATGTGCTTGCCTGGCGGCGCAATGGAATCGTCATAAGCTGTTGGGATCGTGCATTCCAACATAGGATTTTGGGACATTCTTCCCTGCTTGGCATCTTCCCAGGCGCGGTCCACGTAATCCATTGATGGGCAAACGTGCATGGTTGTTTTATGCGGCAATCCAGGCTCGTGTTCAGAAGTATTTGGAAATGCGGCGAAGTTCGGCAAACCGTCCAGCGCCAAATTGATTTTGACTGAACAGCCTTCAACACGGAAATTTGTAATTGAGCGGCGAAACTCATCTTCCAGATGCTGCTCTTCTACTAGTTTCAGAAAAGTGCGTTTCGGATCGGCATTTGAAACAATCACTTTCCCCCGAATGTCATCTCCATTTTTCAGCACAACACCATACGCTTGACCGTTTTTGATCAGCACACGATCAACATCAGCATTCGTTATAATTTCCGCTCCACTCGCTTCCGCCGAAGCCGCTAGGGCCTGACTTATGGCTCCCATTCCTCCACGAATAAATCCCCACAATCCCCGTGGCCCAGCGGCTCCGCCCATAACGTGATGCAATAAGATGTAGGCCGTCCCAGGAGTCGCCGGCCCCCCATTTGTGCCAATAACACCGTCCGTGGCAAGCGTAGTTTTGATCTCGTCTGATTCAAAGCGCTCGCCTAAAAAATCGCGCACACTTTGAGTCATAATTTTGACCATTTGCACCAACCCCTCATCCCCCAACTTCAGCGTGCGCAAACCCAGCTTGCCCAAGCTCACCAGGTCAGCCAATTTTCTCTGAATAATATTCGGCGGCGTTTCCAGCAAAATTGATTCTACCCATTCAGCCAATTTCACCAATTCCAGTTCATACTGAGGATAGTGTTCAGCGTCTCGAGTCGAAAATTTGGCGATCTCCGAAACTGTTTTCTGCATGTCCTGCCAGAAAAAAATATGCCTGCCATCGGGAAAAGCTGTGAAAAATGACGGGTCTTTCGGGTAAATGTGATATCCGAATTTTCTTAATTCCAGGTCGTTGATGATTTTTGGTTGAAGCAGGCTACAAAGATAAGAAAGCGTCGAGACTTTATAGCCTGGCCAAGGCTCTTCCGTCACACAAGCGCCCCCAACCACACCGCGACGTTCCAGTACGCCAACTTTTAGACCAACCCGGGCAAGATAGCAGGCTGTGACCAACCCATTATGCCCCCCACCAATTATGAGCACGTCATATTGACGATTCATCCGCCAAATTCCTTTTTAAGAAGAGTGTTGTTTTACAATTTGCAGGATCAGGACATCACTTGAAAGCCATTTCATTATCCACACAAGCTCAAGCCAGTAAAGCTGATAGTCCTGCCTAATTAGAAAGTTGGATTTAGTATTGCCCTTTTTTCGATAGGCATGCTATAAGTCGCCTGACATTGAGCCTGTCTCACTCTCACGTGAAAAGTTCATTAAAGGCTCAATGCTTACTGATCCCTATTATTGGTAAGACACGTTCCCCTCACCTGCCTATTTATAAGACAGGGTAGAAAGTTTTATCACATTCATCAAATATCGCTACATCGAGCATACTCGTTTTCGCTGTAGTAACTGCTATTTGTAAAGCAATGTTGGAAGTACATTCTCCGCTATGTAGTCTTCAACGTTGCTTCCTACTGCATAGATCTAAACTCGCTTCGGAGCTTTATTCACGAAGACCTTCAAGCAGTTTATTTTTTCAAGGAGATAGATTTAATGCGAACCTCACGTAAATTGACTCAAACGCTATTGGCGCTTTTTGCTTTAGCAATTATGGCGTCTTTTGCCTTGGCTGCTGATCCTGGACTTCCTTATCCGGCGACTTCTGAAGCGAGCGATCAAAAAGCCGGCTCGATCCTTTTCTACAACGTCTACACTTCCGGTGCCACTTCAGGCAACACCCAGAACACTCGTGTCAACATCACCAACACCAATT
>CAZXHW010000904.1:0-3344 GCA_964639915.1 uncultured Heliomicrobium sp. | reverse complement strand
GCATCCTTTCATCAGAAAATCTTCGCCCAGGTTGCTGGCCGTGGAGCAGGAAAGCAGATGAATGATTTTACCGCGCACTTCTTCGGCCGCATACCTGCCGACGCGAAAGATGGCCTTATTTTGATAGCCGCAAAATGAGTTTTCTTTGCCGTGGCCGACGCCGCTCACATAATTGACTTCGTTTTCTGCAATGGCAGCAATTATGCGCCGCCGGACAGCAGCTTTTCCAGAAAGCAGAACGACCTGAAATCCTTTGCTTTCCAGAAATGGATAAACTTGTTCACGGCGGTATTTGAAGGCGGCTTTTGTGATAGCGTCGAAATTCGCTTCAATGGCAAGCGGGCTGGCTGCGGTTTCAGGCGCTTCCGACGCCGAAGCTTGTGGATGGGTCATCGTTTCAGGGCAGCGTTTTCCTCGATCTCCGCCATCAATTTCATCAGCAAGCGATTTTCAATGTCTATCAATCGCATACCGATTCTCGACCGGCTTTTGACCTCTTCAATTGCCTGTTCCTTGCTGATCACACCTGTCCCGATCAATCCCAGATTGAATTTTGGCTGAAGCTCGATCCGTTTGGCTGTAATGTCAGCTCGCTGCGCCGTTTCCAGTTCCGGCCACAATCGAGCTTCGACGCCGGAATTGAGAACTTCTCCCAGGCTGACCATGGAACCGTCACCGCGAAGCCCGACTGGCAATTTCAATTGTTTGCCGATGCTTTCCAGGAATTGTCCCGGCAAGCGCTGCGCAGCATTTTGAATGGATGTCATAACTTAACTCCCGCGAACTCTTTCGAGCCATTGAAAACAATGCCATTTATAGCATTTTTCGCGGTGCCCGGACAGCATTCGTTCAAGCGCTTGACCGTAGCTTTATTTCACGGCGGTTCCGATCCGTTTGAATCTGATGCCCATCAGCTTGTCCAGCAACGTTGCGCCTTTTTCAGGATCACCGACGCTGGGATCGAATGACAGGTGAACATACAAGGCGCGGGCAAAAACGTTTTCGCGCGGCACAAATCCCCAAAACCGACTATCCAAACTGTTATCGCGGCTGTCGCCCATTACAAAGTATTTGTCTGGCGGAACAATGGCTGGTTCCTTGACGGCGTAATCCGCCGACGAATCGCCAACATTGGGACGATCTTCGTCCGACGACCGCCCTTCGACGTAATAAACCCTATACCACGCGCCCGCAGGTTTTGGCTGAATCTTTTCAACCTTCAGCTCTCCTTGTCGCGGATCGGGAGAATCCACAATCGCGCGTTCTTCGGGAATTTCTTTGTCATTGACGAATACGCGACGGCCTTTGACCAAAACTTTGTCCCCCGGCAGCCCAATCACTCGTTTGACGTAATTGACTTTCGGGTCGCTCGGCAATTTGAACACGATGATGTCGCCCCGGTTAATTTCGCGCGTGGGCAACAATTTGCCCAACACCGGAGTCGGTTTGCCGAAGATGAACTTATTGACGAATAGATGATCGCCGATGTTGATCGTGTTCTGCATCGAACCTGTCGGCACGGCTACAGCCTGCGCGATGAAGGTCATCAGAAACAACGCCATCACAACCGTGATCAAAAGCTGTTCAAAAATATCGCGGATCGCCGATTTCGGCGGCCCAAACATGGGGTGGTTAGTTTTCGTATCAGCCATAAATCAAATAATTCAGGACAGCTCCATCGGTTTGAAGTTTCAGTGAAGAGGCAATTTACACTAACTTTCGACCAACGGCCACATCTCAAACATTAACAACGTCCAGATCAGCTTGCGGTGGTCCGCCAAGCCACGTTCGTGTTCACCCAATAGTCGCTGGACGTAATCCACATTGAACAATCCGCGCCGTTTCAATCGTTCAGGCGAAAAGGTGTCCCGCACAAGGGAGCGCAATTCGCCTTTGACCCATTTGGCCACGGGCATGCCGAAACCTTTTTTCGGGCGGTCAATCACATCGTCAGGCAATCGGCCTCGCATGGCTTTTTTCAAGATATATTTACCGGTCAGACCTTTCAGTTTCATTTCAATTGGCAGCTTCAACACAAATTCGATGAAGGTGTGATCCAGAAATGGCGCGCGCGTTTCCAGCGAAGCCGCCATGCTGGCGCGGTCCACTTTGAACAGCACACATTCAGCCAGATACAGCCGCGCGTCCAATGCCATCATTTGTTCCGTCAGATTGCTGTGGCCGTTCAGCCGGTCGAGCGGCAGGATTTCGTCAAAAACTTCTTCGTCCGGGCAAGCTGCAATGATTTCAGGCTTCAGCAATTCACGTTGCTGCGCCGCGTCATACGAACCCATCCAGATGGTGTGCCGAGTTCCCGCTCCGTGCGAAGCGCCCCGAACGAAACGTTTGGCTTTGAAATCCAGCGACAGATTTTCCGTCGAAACCGGCAGCCGAGCGACGGCAGGCTCGATCAAACCGCTGCGCACAAAACGCGGGATCATCTGGTACAGCTTGGCCATTCGGTGCGCACCGTAAGTTGGGTAACCGGCGAAAAGCTCATCGCCGCCGTCTCCGCCCAGCGCAACCGTCACATGTTGGCGGGTAAATCGCGACAGCAAAAACGTTGGAATCAACGACCCGTCGCCGAGCGGTTCGTCCAGCAGACGCGGAATTTCCGGCACGATGTCCAGCATGTCGCGTTCGGTGAATCGCTGTTCGTAATGTTCCGTGCCGAGCTGTTCGGCGACCTTGCGAGCGTAGGAAGATTCGTCAAACGACTTTTCTTCAAAGGCGATGGAAAAGGTTTTGACGCGCCCGCCAGCGGCTTCGCAAGCCATTTCAGCCATTGTGCTGGAATCAATCCCGCCGGAAAGCAACACGCCCAGCGGCACGTCGGAAACCAATCGCATTCGGACAGCTTCGCGCAATCGGTCGCGGACTTCTTCAGCGGCTTCCTCTTCGCTGATTTTCAACCGTTCGCCGTCACAACTTAATTGCCAGTATCGTTCCGTTCGCCACCGATTGTTTTCAAAAATCAGCCGATGCGCTGGCAGCAGTTTGTGAATGCCTTCCAGCATCGTGTGCGGCGAAGGCACAAACTCGTATTGCAGATATTTCCGCAGCGCCAGCAGGTTCACACGCCGTTCGACAGACGGATGCTGAACCAGGGCTTTCAGTTCCGAGGCGAAAATGAAGGCTTCGTTCGTTTGCGTGAAGTAAAGCGGCTTTTCGCCCATGCGGTCGCGAGCAATCAGCAAGCGTTGCCGCCGTTCGTCCCACAACGCAAAGCCGAACATTCCGTTCAGATGCTTGACCAGATCGTCGCCGTAATCTTCATACAGGTGGACAATGGTTTCGGTGTCAGAATGGGTTCGAAGCTGGTGGCCGCGCGCCAGCAAGCCTTC
>CAZXHW010000903.1:0-3353 GCA_964639915.1 uncultured Heliomicrobium sp. | reverse complement strand
AGCGGTACCTCCCGGTCGTTCACGTTGCGGATGTTTACGTCTCGCGGACCCAATACGCCTCGTGTTCGCATTGCCAATCTTCGGCTGCACCGCGGCAGTCACGTCGTGTGGTCACACGATCAGCCGGTGACCGAATACAATGGTGGAACGTTGCGTAAGGAATTGCGGATGGTGGCACAGTCTTCACCTTCTACACCGATGCCTGGGTCGTTTAACCTCTTTGCCAAAACATCGGGTGGATTGGCAAAGCCTTTCGTGAAACTGTCAGACGGAAACGAGTATGAGTTGTCAGTTGGCGGATCGAGTGCCGTAAACAACGGCGGTTCAACCCCAAAGCCCAGCACAGTTCCAACGGGAACAATAGGCGCAGGCGCAGGTACTTCACCAAGCTTTAAGATTGACGGAACTCAAGCCGCCGGAGCCATTCTTATAACCACTGGATCAGGTCCGGCAACCAACGCCAAAATTTGGGAAGTCCGACTTGCTGCCAGTTTTTCTCATTATCCGATTGTGATTTTGCAGCCTGGGAATGCTGCTGCGGCGGCGGCTTTGGCGGACGGCAGGTTGTTTGTCTCTAGCACAGATCTTACAGGCAACACTTGGATGGTCAAAAGTGGTAGCACTGCGCTCGCAGCGTCTACGAATTATGTCTTCTACTACCATGTCCTCGGCTGGTAACCGGAGAGTCTTTTTAACCTTTCTTGAGCTGCATCATCACTATTAGCGAGCCGTCTGAAGATAGAGCGATGATGCAGAGCAAGAAAGTGCTTTCAGCCCTGGAAGCCACTCTGCCCTTCTGGTGCAAAGTGGCTTCGTAACAAAAATGTCCGGTTACATCGTGACTACTACACAGCAGTTACCCGCCGATTTACTGGGACAAAAGTTCCTTGAAAAAGGCGACGGCGCGTTCATCTCCGGTTTGCCCCAACCAAAAGATAGCTTGTTTACGCACTTCGCTTTTGGCATGCGTTTTGGCAATGTTGATCAGCAACGGCACGGATTCTTCCTTTGGCCGCTGGCTGATAGCGAAGATCGCTTGCTTCTGGATTTCGGTGTCAGCGTCGCTACTATTGACTGCATCCCCCAGCACTTTCAAACTGCGCTCACCCGCTTTTTGCCCCAACCAGAAAATAGCCTGCTTCTTTACCTCTACATCGCGTTCGTTGGTTGCCATGTTAATCAGGTAATTCAGCGCTTCCTCCTGGTTCTGGTTGACAGAAACGGCGAAAACCAACTGCTTTTTCACTTCGCGGTCAGGAACGGCTTGAAACAGGTTCTGCAACATTCCCAGCGCATCACTGTCTTTGCTGACTCCGATGGCGAATGCCGCTTGTTTGCGCACTTCGACATTTTCTTTTTCAGCCAACACCAGATTGGAAAGAAACGGCGTTTCGCCTCCGATCTGTCCTATCCAAAATACAGCAGAATTACGAGCATCCCTGCCCATAGAACTGTTGACGAACTGCTTCAACATTCCGCTGACACGCGAATCATTATGCAATGCAATCGCAACGATCCCGTGATCGCTGGCTTTCTTGTTCTGCTGCGTTTCGGTCAGCTCTTTTAAAAGATTCAGGCTCTCATCATTGTTCGCGCGGCCAAGCCAGAAAACCGGTAGCCCATCGAAATTGCGCTGCCGATCCAGGTTGTACACTTCGACGCGGCCAATTCCGTTCACGCCGGGTTCATGGAGCAGGAAAATGGCCAGATTGCGCGTTTCGATTTGGCGGTCGAAGGAAACGTTAAATCCCTCACCAGTCCTCACCTTGCCATCCTTGCTGCGCCACTCGTAATCCACGGCGACACCTGGGCGCACATCGAACGCCCAAGCCGTCCAGAACTTTGTCTGCGCGTTTGCTCCGCGAGCTTGTCTGACAGCGGCTTCGAGTTTCGCGGAAAGGCCGGAGCCTTGAACCGGAATAAAGCCTGGTTGCTGCGGCGCTGGCTCAACAATGCTGACAGCGTCATCAGCCGCATAGGTCCCTTCAAAAGACGTAAAGTCGGCAATCTGAACGAATCCGAAGACGATCAATGAAATCAGAATGATGCTTCTCATGTTGCGTACCCTCCATTTTGAGACAAACCTCCCCCTGGAAGCAGGCGCGTTACGACCGCTCCATACTTCACCACAAGGCAGGATTGTTGTTTTGATTGAAAACTGATGCGCGATGAACCGCGCGCCACGAATGTTACTTTAAGATGTCTTCGATAAACTTTTTGGCTTCAGGTTCTTTGCTTTGCCCAAGCCAGAAAATTGCCTTCTTGCGCATTTCGACCGACGAATCACTTTTGGCGATCTGAATCAATTTGGTCAATGCAGCCTTGCTGTGCGATTGGCTGAAGGCAAAGATAAGCTGGTCTTTGATACCTTCTTCCTTCTCTGAATCATAAAGTTGAACCAGTGTTTGCAGCGTTTGTTCGTCCCCCCGCTGGCCGATCCAGAAGATAGCCTGTTTGCGTACTTCAACGTTAGCTTCTGAACGCGCCGCTTCGTTTAGCTTCGCTGCTGCGCGTGGGCTGTTGATTTGCGACAGAACGAAAAGAATCTGTTTCTTAAACTCAATGTCTTTGTCGTTGGTATAAAGCTGAAATAGTTCGTCCAGTATCTTTTCGCCGCCGCTCTGTCCCAGCCAGAAAACTGCATCACGGCGTAGCTCCGGGGATTGACCACTGCGCGCCAGATTTAGCAGCACTTGATTCGCGCGCTCGCCACCCAGTTGCGACAGGCCCAGCAAAGAGGACTTGGCAACTTCTACATCGCTTGATTGCGCCAACTCCTGCAACAGATCGAATGCGCGGCTATCGTTGGATTGGCCCAGCCAGAAAATAGCCGTCTTTTGCAGTTTTGGATCGCCACCGCGCGCCAGGGCAATCAGCGTGTCAGCAGATTTCGTACCGCCATGTTGCGCCAGCAACATCACTGCCATTTCCTTCATCTTCAGATTTGCTTTGGAATCGGATTTCAGGATGTCTGCAACAACGGCCGCGCCGCGTTCAGGATCTGCCTGAAACATACTTTGCAGAGCGATCATTTTGATTTCGCTGTTTTCGTTATCGAGCTCATTCGTGATGGTTCGGGTGTCGCGCACCTGACCGGCAATCTGCACGCGCAAGGTTCGCGCGTCATCTATCCAATTTGATTTTGGATGTTCGCGGAATAAACGTTCTATCTGCCGATCCGCTTCGGCAAATCTGTCGGTTTTCGTCAGCGAATATGCGAGCCAGTACAAGGCAGCGTCCACGTCTTTATGGCGGGGATAATCGTTAATGAAACGTTGAAAGCGTTCGACAGCCTTTCCATATTCGCGTTCCTGCAACAAGTCACGCCCTTGCGCAAACATCTGGGTTGGTGC
>CAZXHW010000902.1:0-3354 GCA_964639915.1 uncultured Heliomicrobium sp. | reverse complement strand
GGTGCATGTCATCGCCCAGCCAGTTGTCCGCCATGGGTGCCTGAGGAGAAACGGCCTTGAGCGCCGGATGAGGGTCAATCAGCGCTTGCGCGGAGTAGTGGCCAGGATAGGAAATTCCCCACATTCCGACTCGGCCGTTGTTGTTCGGAATGTTTTTTAGTAACCATTCGATGGTGTCCCAAGTGTCGGTGGTTTCGTCGGCTTCAGTCGCGCTCGCCTTTTTCGGCTTGTAGGCTCGCATCCAGGCAAAATCACCTTCCGACATATTGCGGCCTCGTACATCCTGATAAACGAAGATAAAGCCTTCTGGCGGAAAAAGCGGTGACGGTCCGAGCTGTGTTCTGTAAGCTTCCGCTCCATAAGGCGCTACGCTGTACGGCGTTCGCTGCATAATCATCGGATATTTTTGCGAAGTATCTTTCGGAACATATACTGACGTGAACAGCTTGACGCCGTCGCGCATGGCGATTTGGTATTCATGCTTTGTGTAATGATCTCTGACATTGAAATTTCCCTGAGCCGATGCAACATGCAAAGGGTTAAAAATAAATGCCATAGAAGCCAGCAAACATGGCAGCATCAATAAAAGCGAGATTCGAGACTTCATCGCTTGGTCCTCCGTTGGGTGAAAATGTTGGGTTAATTCGTAGAAGATACCGGTCAGGTTTGAGGGTAATCGGATCAGTAGAAACTGGCAAGCAGGCAGTTCAAAACCGGTTGTCAATTGGCTAAAGGCTTCTGTTATAATGCGCCTCGCTTAATTCAAATGGTCAAACCCCTCGTATCCGAATTGAAAGAGCAATAAACGTTTAGCCGAGCAGTAAAAGTTATGAAGGATTTCGCTCATGACGACAGCGAATTGCTCGATCGCTACCGCCGTTCGCGGCAGCGTGCAATTCTGGTTTCCGTGGCAGCCTGTTTTCTGGCTGTCGGAGTCATTCTTGGCGCGGGGCTTACGCGTCCGCTTAACCCTGTAAAAGCAGGCGACAAAGAAGTTAATTCCGAACTGGCTTCAGCTTTTGTTGAAGTTGCGCAGAAGGTTGAACCCGCTGTCGTCAATATCTCCACAGTAATCAAACCGGTAAAGCAAACGCGTGATCCTGAACTGTACTCCCTTCCGCGGCCTTCGCTGGATTCAACCTTGCCCTATCAGGGCAGTGATCAAGCTCAACGCGGTAATGGCTCAGGCGTAATCGTTGATCCAAAGGGTTACATTCTGACAAACCGCCATGTGGTGAATCAGGTTGATCGAATCAAAGTTCGTTTTTCTGATGGCACGGAATTACCTGCACGATTGATTGGCAGCGACGCAGAGGTTGATTTGGCAGTCGTCAAGGTTGACCCCATTGCTCCATTGACAGCAATTAAGTTCGGAGATTCCGAAAAAATGCGCGTGGGTGATTGGGTTCTGGCAATTGGTTCTCCATTTGGCCTGGACCAAACCGTCACAGCGGGAATTATTAGCGCCAAGGAAAGAGACTCCTCCGAGCTTTACAAACGGGTCGGCTTCCAATACTTTCTGCAAACCGACGCAGCCATCAATCGCGGAAATTCAGGCGGGCCACTTGTGAATTTGTTAGGCGAATTGATCGGCATCAATTCCGCAATTGCAACAAGCACAGGAGATTACAACGGCATCTGTTTCGCGTTGCCATCAATGGAAGCCATCGGTGTTTACAAGCAGTTAGTCAAAAATGGTCGAGTCGTTCGCGGCTTTTTAGGAGCAATGACGGATCGGGTGACGCCGCAAATCGCTAAAGTTTATAATTTGCCCGTCGTTCGGGGGGCAATTATCAGCAATATCAGTGACACAATGCTTGTAGGCAATCGCGCAGTCGAAAGCCCTGCTGCAAAAGCCGGCTTAAAGCTCAATGACATTGTTCTTGAGTTTCGCGGTGAAAGGATCAAAGACGATTCTGATTTAATTCGACAAGTAGCTGCTGCTCCGGTTGGCACATCCGCTCCGATCAAGATTTTTAGGGACGGCAAGGAAATGACTTTGACCGTCGCCATTACGCAACGGCCCAATTCAGGCTCAATAGAAAATGCAGAAGAGCTAAAAGCGACGGAAGTTGAATCTACTCCCAAGCAAAATATAGGCATTTCTGTTCAGACAATGACGCCGACTCGGATCGTTGAACGTTCGCTAGGACAGTTGATGGGAGTTTCTGTTATTCGAGTAGAGCCAGGAAGTATTTCAGATGACGCAGGACTAAAGGTAAATGATGTGATCGAAGCCATAAATCGGCAGACGGTCAAAAACCTTGAAGATTTCAAAGAGGTTCTTTCCAGCCTCAACTCTGGAGAACCAATCGTGCTTCAGGTTTACCGGCAAAAGCTTTATCCGCATCCGCGAATTTTTATCTCATTTAGTAGGCCGTAAAACTGTTTACCAACGTAACGGCTTGAATCCATTGCGGTAGCAGTACGTGCTGCTATTGCAAAAAACAGTCTTTCACGACAATCCTATGCCCCGGAGGTCAATAAAAGATGCATTTACGCAAGCTCTCCCAAATCCTCACCTGTCTGCTGGTTGCTGCGATATTAATGACAGCAAACTTTATTTCAGTGGAAGCCAAAGGCAAGAAGAAAAAAGCGACTGCGTCTTCCGCCAAAGGCAAATCATCAAAGCATTCAAAAATGGTGCGTACTCATTCTTCGCGCCGTGGCAAACACGGACGCAGATTGGCACGCGTCGAAGAGTATCGTCCCGATCCTTCACCCGCAGTTGTTCCTGACCATATTGAGGTATTGGAACACGGTTCAACCAATTCAGCCGATTTGTCCAAATGGCTGAACCCGCCGAGACCAAATGGTCAGGCAAGTGGAGATGCTGGAACAATCACGCCGTCTCGCCGGGCCAACATTGACGTAATGCGCGTTATCCAGATTCAACAAGCACTGGCGAGCAAAGGATTCTATTCAGGCGAAACCTCTGGCAACTACGACGATGCGACAATGGATGCGATGCGCCGTTTTCAATCTAGCAATCAAATTGCCGCCACCGGTTACCCAACTGCGCATGCGCTGAAAAGATTGGGCTTGGCGAGCTGGTAATTCACTTTTAACCCATAAACAAAAGATTTTGTTTCGCCGCGAGCTTTGGCCGTAAGCTCGCGGTTAGGCATGTCCTTATTTGCCAAGCTCTTGATTTGCCGCCCCCATCATTTAATAATCCTTCGGGTCGCGGTCGTTGACCTCATTTGCCAGCAGTTTAGTACTCCATCAAAGCCGGTCAGTTTCATTAATAGAAATGATTAGCAAGGTTGTGCCTGATTGCAGATGGATTGCTTATGGAATTCTGGTCAGCGGTTAAAAATCTTTCTTGCTTTTCAAAACGAAGCGCTAGAGGCT
>CAZXHW010000901.1:0-3355 GCA_964639915.1 uncultured Heliomicrobium sp. | reverse complement strand
CCTTGGAATTTTTGTGTTCAAGATTTGCGGCGGAGAAAGAAGTTGGCGGCAAACGATATGTTTACTTTCAACGGGATGCGGAAGTTCACGGCAATAGTTTTCTGAAAACAATGCTCGAAGCGGGCGTTAGCCCGGATCATCCGATCACCGTCGGTAGCAATCGTTATACGCTACGAGACTTGGGCGAAAGTGCCAAAGCGCTTTTCCGATTTGACCCACAAAACTTTGACCGTTACGAACCCGGTATGCTCGGCCAGCATTTGCCTTGGGGATTGATCGCATTTTCGATTTTGGTCCAGCCGAATCAGGCCACTTGGACAAATGCCTATGGTGAAACCATCAATTTGCCGGATGTGATTGATCGCACACTGACAGTTTATGAGGGCGTCTGTGGTGATATTGAAGGCACTGTTGGGCATGGGGAATTGGAATCGCTGGCTTTCCGTCAGGCGATTGCCAAATACAGTTGCGCTGGCATGCACAATGTTTACGGCTATTTTTCTTGCTTGAATCACGGTTACACCGGCAGTAATTTGCAGGGACGGTTGAGCAAGCTGCTGGACAACGTTTTGCTTCGATTGAAAGGCGATTCGCAAGCCATTGATCGAGAAGCCGAAGCCGCCAAAGCTGATCCTAATCTGGTTAGTAGGCTGGCAGTGGAAGGGCAGGGCGGCAAGCTAGCTTCTAAAGGCGCAGCGCCAACCAATACGCTGGAAGTCATGCGCTACCGGTTTCAAATCAGAATGCTTGGCCATGCGCTTGAAGCGATTAATTATGCACAGTTGCATAAGCTTTTCACGTTCACCCCGGCGCAAAAAGGCCGCCTGCAAGCTGGCGAGCAATTGCTTTACGAATATTTGGTTAAGCTGCGCGCTACTGATTTGGAGCCGCACTATAACTGGTACAGCAAATCTGTCAGCGATCTGGTCATTGCCATTGGGCATGCTTCACGGGCAATGAAGTTACTGACACCGCAGAACCCTGACACAGTGGCCTAAGGAAGTAGGCGGTATAGTCTGAAAATGTATTTTCGTCATTACAATTTGCCTTTGGCGGTTTGTTTGTTCGTCGGGATTTTGTCCAGCGCTTCTTGTGCAAGAGCGCAAGGCGCACCCATTAAGCCTCTGCCGATTTATGAGCCTTGTGAATCGTTGGTCAGCGGCACGTCGCAAGACGATGCAGTTGCCAAGGCCATCGCCGCTGTAAAAAGCACCGATGCCAAAGCTCGCATTCAAGCTGCACAGCAACTGAGCAAAGCTTGCGACAGGCGTGGCGTTGACCCTCTGCTGGATTTGCTCAGTGACCCGGACACTTCGGTTCGTATGGCCGCAGCCGAAGCACTCGGCAAGCTAGGCGATCAGGAATCCATACAGCCGATGGTGGATTTGCTTGGCAGTCAGAATATTCAGGTCAAAACGGCGATGGTGAGCGCGTTCGCTTCGTTTCCAGGGTTCAAAGGGAGAAACGCCGTTGTCAATCAAGTTGCTAATCCCAGCGGAGCCGATATCACAGACGAAGCGGATATGCGGTTGCGTTGCGCGGCGATTCTGACGGCTTGCCAATTGAAAGATGTCAGCCATTCGCGAAAATCAATTCTCTTTTTGAATGACTTTCTTAGCAGCCAGCACGCGCCTATTCGAGCACTGGCTGAACAAACTTTGCTGGAATTGAAAACCACTCGGAACGGCGAAACCGAAATGATTGCGATCATGAAGCAAAGCAGCAATCCTGTTTTACGCCGATGGGCGGCAACCTGGATCGGCAAAATCGGTTTTACCGGCGCGCGCGAAGCTTTACAGGAAGCTGCTGCCATGGATTCCGATGCATTAGTCAAACAGTCAGCGGCAGAGTCGCTAAAACGGCTTTCGCAATAATGCAGACCGTTTTGGCCAGTTTATGATGCGTGTGCTAGACTCCGCCCTCTTTCAAATCACATCAAAACTACAGTCGAAGCAAAACACGCTGTCAGCCTGTTTTGCTCTTTGGAGGAACAGCTTTGAGCGTTCTGGTTGATAAAAACACTCGTCTTATTGTTCAAGGTCTTACCGGAAAAGAAGGAACTTTTCACGCGCTGCAAATGCGTGATTACGGCACAAACATTGTGGGCGGCGTTACGCCTGGAAAAGGTGGCACGACGCACGAAAACTTCCCGGTTTTCAATACCGTCGCTGATGCCGTCAAAGATGCCGGAGCCAATTCCACTGTCATTTACGTTCCGCCACCATTTGCGGCAGACGCGATTATGGAAGCTGCGGACGCAGGCATCGCTTTGATTGTCTGTATTACGGAAGGAATTCCGGCTTTGGATATGGTCAAAGCGTTTCATTACGTCCAGTCGCGCGGTGTTCGGTTGATCGGCCCAAACTGCCCTGGCGTGATTTCGCCCGGCAAGTGCAAAGTCGGGATCATGCCTGCGCGCATTCACCTGGAAGGACGGGTCGGTGTGGTTTCGCGTTCCGGCACCCTGACGTATGAAGCAGTTGGCCAATTGACGGCACTTGGAATCGGTCAATCAACCTGCATTGGTATTGGCGGCGATCCGGTTATTGGCACTACGCAAAAAGACGCAGTTGAGTTGTTCAACAACGATCCCGATACGGACGCGATTGTGATGATTGGTGAAATTGGCGGAAGCGCCGAAGAAGAAGCTGCCGATTTCATTAAAGCCAACGTCAAAAAGCCTGTAGTTGGTTTTATCTGCGGCCAAACAGCGCCTCCGGGACGCCGAATGGGCCACGCTGGCGCGATCATTTCCGGCGGCAAAGGCACTGCGGATGAAAAAATGAAGGCGATGTCCGCCGCAGGAATTCATGTTGTCAAAAGCCCCGCGGACATTGGCGCAAAGGTCAAGGAAGTGCTTCAGTAGCTCCAGGACAGTCCGATTTACAGATCTGTTGAAAAAGGAATGGCAGGCAATGAGAAACTTTCTCATTGCCTGCCATTCCTTTTTTGCTTCAGGGCAAGCTCTTTATCGGCGAGGAGAAGGCGTTGGCGTTGCTCCTTTGACTGTTATTTGGTTGATGGCTTTAGTCACTCCGTTCATTTTTGACACGATGGCTTCGGCTGCAATGCGATCTTTCTCCATTGCGACTTCGCCGCTCAAAGTGGCTTCTCCACGATTCACGCTGACCGCAATATTGTTGTAACCGGCGGCAACTAAACGCGTTTTGATTGCTCCCAGCAAAACTTTATCGGTCGCTTCATTTTTTACTTCTTGCGCAACTTGGCTGGCGGCGTCTTTAACCTGCTCTTTCATTTCGTTGCCCGTAGGCAATCCAGTTCCGGCAGTAGCGGGGTTGACGGTAAGCTGGTTCTCGACACGTTTTACGCCTTCTATCTTGCCTGCTACTTGTGC
>CAZXHW010000900.1:0-3364 GCA_964639915.1 uncultured Heliomicrobium sp. | reverse complement strand
CCGCGTATCGAATGAAGTGGGAAACAGCGGCATTGATTGACGCCAAAAAAGCCAGCGGAGAAATCAATGCCGACCTGAAACGCCTGAGCCGAATGCCGGAAAGCGCTGAACTGCTGTATGCGCTTTCGTTCGGCAATCTGGTGTCGGGACGTGAACTTGAGAGCAGGGAACTGATCCGGAGACTGTCTGCGAGTTACGCGACGTCGCCTTTTGCCGGATTCGCGATCAAAGATTACGAAGAGCAGATTGAGAATCTGGCCGTTGGCAACGAAGGCAAAGGCAAAATCGCGCGGCTGAAGCTGGACATTCTCAGGGCCAGTCCGGCCAGTGATTTTGCTCGCGCCAGTTTGCAGGCTTTGGCTCGTGACAGCAAAGCGCCGCTTGATCTGATCGAAAAGATTGCCGACCTCTGGGCAAAAGCTGAGCCGGAAAATCCGCAGTCATATTTCAGCTTGGCGGTGGCTTGTTTGAATCAGTATCAGAAATACGAACGAGTAGCTCCGGCGGCGGAACGCGCAATCGAGCTGCTGCTGGCGGGAAAGTTACGTCTGTATGGTGACATCAACGGCAAACAGACAGAAGCGATGCTGCCCGAAGCGTATCGAATGAATGCCGATTTAGCATTTCGTCAACAGCGATTTAACGATGCGCTGGTGGCAGTGGAAACTGCCAAAGCCTTTGCCCGAGAAAGTGATTTTGGCGTGTACCTGCTGGCAGGAAATATTCAGCAAGCGATTGGAAAAAACACGTTTGCCGAAGCGGCGTTCATCGAAGCCTGGCGACGTGGTTCGCAGGAAGCCGAAGAGCGATTGAAAGCGATTTATAAAGGCCAGCGTGGCAGTTTGACGGGATTTGATGATTACCTGTTGACCGCAACCAAGGACAAACGATCCAACGGCAGTTGGAAGCAGATTGCACCGCTGGTCAAACTGACCGCGCTGGATGGCAGACGGTACGATCTGAACGCGTTGACCGGAAAAGTCGTCGTCATCAATTTATGGTTTATCGGTTGCAGCCCTTGTCGCAAAGAAATTCCTCGGCTGAACGAACTGGTCAGGGAATTCAGCGGCCAGCCGGTTGTCTTTTTGGCTCCGTCCTTCGACAGCGCGGACATGCTGCGCGAGTTTTTGAAAAAGACTCCCTTTGATTACCAAGTCGTTCCGAACGCTGAACAGATGATCAACGCTCAGTTCAATGCTTCGGCTTTTCCGACGCACATCGTCATTGACCGAAACGGGTTGATCGAAGCCACATTGGTGGGCGCTTCCGAACGAAGGCCGGAAGAAGTTCGGCGATTGATCTTGCAACTACTCAACACTTCAGCCACGAGGTGAAAAGAAGGCTTATGACTCAAAAATTATTTCAGTTATTTGCCGCCGTGTTGATGGTTTGTGCTGCTGGTATGGCTGCGCTGGCCCAGAAGTGGGATACGCCAGGAATTGACTTGGCGATGAACGAAGCGATGAAATTTTGGCAAACGCCCGGAGCAGCCATCGTCGTCGTCAAAGGCGATTCCGTTATCTTTGTGAAAGGGTATGGCGTGCGCGATGTGACAACCAAAGAGCCCGTCACCCCGGACACTGTGTTTGCCATCGGCTCGACAACCAAAGCGTTTGTCACCGGCGCAATGGCGATGCTGGTGGATGACGGCAAAATGAAGTGGGACGATCCCGTCAGAAAACACGTGCCATATTTTCGGCTGGGCGATCCGCTGGCGAACGACAACGTTGCGATGCGCGACATTGTCACGCATCGAACAGGATTGATCCGCCACGATCTGCTTTGGTATGGATCTCCGTGGACCAGGGAACAGATCATTCGCCGCATCGGCTTTGTTCCGCTGAGTTACGGCTTCCGGACGACGTTTCAATATCAGAACATCATGTTTTTAACGGCGGGCTTGGCAGTTGGCAACGCTGCCGGTTCAAGCTGGGAAGAGTTTACGCAGCATCGAATCTTCGATCCGCTGGGGATGAAATCAGCAAGCCTTAGTACAGCAGTCGCCGAAAAGTCCCCCGATCACGCCACGCCGCATCAGAAAAAAGGCTCCGGCGTTGAAACTATGCCGTGGCGAAACATTGACAACATCGGCCCGGCAGGTTCGATCAACGCCAGCGTGCGCGATTTGTCGAACTGGCTTCGGTTGCAATTGAACGAAGGCGAGGTGGACGGCAAGCGGCTGATTTCCGCTGAAAACGTTCGCGAAATGCACACGCCACAAATGGTCATTCGCAACGAAGGCCGCTGGCAACTGTTCTTTCCACCTTCGGAAACTTCGCAATTGAGTTATGGACTTGGCTGGTTCATCAACGACTATCGAGGCCGCAAGCTGGTCATGCACGGCGGAACAATTGATGGTTTCCGCGCTAGCATCGTGCTGGTTCCCAGTTCGAAACTCGGTGTTGCTGTGCTGACAAATCTGAATGGCACGCAAATGCCGGAAGCCGTTTGCTACACTGTCGTTGATTTGCTCGAGGCTCTGCCGAGAAAAGACTGGAACGGCCGCATTTCAGAGCAGGCTAAGCTGTTTGAAGCTGAAACGAACAAGGCTGTACTGGCGAAGTTGGGAGCCAGAAAGAAAGACACGAAACCTTCGCGCGAACTTGCGGCTTATGCGGGCACGTACGAAGATGCGGCATACGGCAAAGCCGAAATCTCGCTGGTGAACGGTGGATTGATCATCAGTTGGAGCAACTTCAACAGCAAACTTGAACACTTTCACTTCGATACTTTTACAGCAATGGAACCGCGTCTGGGTTTGGAACAAACGCAATTCACGCTTGGCGCTGATGGCGAAGTCAGCGGAATGAATTTTCTTGGGGCAAGCTTCAAGAAAAAGTCGAAGTGATTTACCGAAGGAGAATGCGAATGAACATACTGAAACAAATCGCGCGAGTGCTGATCGTTGTCGGCGTTTGTATTTCCTGCAATGCTGTGTTGGCGGCTGATGAAGGCAAAGTTTCTGCCGAAGAACGGGCAAAGGTGATCAAGCTGTTGAAAGAATCGCAGGCGGAAACGCTGGCGGCGCTGGAAAAGCTCAGCGACGAACAGTTGAAGTTCAAGCCCGCACCGGAACGCTGGTCGGTCCTTGAAGTCGCGGAGCACATTTCGCTGGCGGAAGGATTGTTGTTTGGCGCAGTGCAACGAGCAATTGCGACCACGCCCAATCCCGATTGGGAAACCAAGACAAAGGGCAAAACGGAATTTTTGGAAGACGTGCTGGCCGGTCGTAAAGGCAAGGCGCAAGCCCCGGAAAGCATTGTTCCTTCTGGCAAATTGACTCCCCAGGAATTGATCGCCAAGTTTAAGGAGTCTCGCGCCAAAACGATGAAGTTTGCCGAAGAGACTCAAGTGCCGCTGAAAG
>CAZXHW010000899.1:0-3365 GCA_964639915.1 uncultured Heliomicrobium sp. | reverse complement strand
ATCCAGGTGCAAAAAACTATGAGGCGAGCTGTGCGAGAAATTGCATTCTTTCTCTGCCGTGGCCAGGCTGGTATACGACTAATACGGATATGATCTACGTTCGGAACATCGGAGCCGGAAAATTGACGATCAATGCTAACGGCGGCGGCTCGATTAATGGCGAGGCGAATTACCCTCTGATTCCCGGTGAATCCGTTACTTTCATCCCTCATACAGCCAGTGCGGATTATCGCCTTGTTGGGGTTGGCGGCGCGGGCGCTGGGAGTAGAATCCCCTACTTTGACCGGGTTCAGCATTTAACGTCGAGTTCCAATCTCACCTATGATGGTACGGTTGTTCAAAATCAGCGACCGGGTGGTAATCCGTATTTCGCTGCGAATGACACGACCAATGGAATTACGACGCGATTTGGGCCTCTGGCTGGCGCGCCAGATCGGGCAATTATTGGGACAATCTCGAATCATCCGTTCGGCTTGTATGCGAACAACGCGGAGCGCTGGACCATTGGGACCGCTGGCCATCTTACGCCTGGCGCGTCCAACTCTTACGATATTGGCTCGACCACGCTGCCGGTTCGGACGGGCTACTTCGGAACCTCGCTGAATGTGGGTATTGGCTCTTCGGTCACCGGGCAAATTGTCCTCAGCAATTCCAGCAATACGAATACAACCACCTTACGAAGCGGTGCGCCGTCGTCTTCAATGACGATCACCTTGCCTGCAACACTTCCGGCGTCCGCTGGGTGCCTACAGATCAGCAGTTCGGGCGTTATCACGCAAACCGGCTCGGCGTGTGGTGCGGGCGGCGGCGGATCATCAGCATGGTCGGACATTACGGCGCCGATGGCCGCGCTTTCGCTTGCGATGTCGGCGTACACGACGACATTAACCTATAACGCGACAACCGGTCCATCGGTCAACCTGTTCAACCTGACAGACACGACCGGTAACACGGGAACTGGGTACCTGTTCACGGTCGGCACTGCCAGCGGTTCAGCGGCAAAGCCAATCCGATTTACTGGAAGCGGCACTGCTGATGGCGTCGAAATGACAGTTGCCGGTGTCCTGCAGGCGATTGGCTCGGGCGGGATTCTGGCAACAACAGGCGATTCCGCGACTGCCTTCTTTTCTGCTGGCCAGATCGAAGCCGCACGCGGCGGCACTGGGATTGATACATCCGGCTCAACGGGTGTGCCTCGTGTATCGGGTGGAACCTGGTCGGTGAATGCGGGCATCTCCCATTTGGCAAGTTCAACCTCTGCCGATCTGCGGGGAACGCTCAGCGATGAAACTGGAAATGGCGCGGCGGTCTTTGCCGGGGGCAACATTGGCGCAGCCACGGCGACAAGCTTAAACGGGCTGACGATCACGAATTCAACGGGCACGTTTACGCTGGCCAACGGCAAGACCTTCACGGTCAATAACAGCATTGCGCTCAGCGGAACTGACGGCACGACGATGACCTTTCCAGCGACTTCCACGACGCTGGCGGGTCTGGTAATTGCGCAAACCTTCACGGCACTTCAAACCATCAATCCGGGCACGACTCCTGCGGATGGGATGTTATTTGAAATTGGCGTATTGGGGAGTGCAGGCCAGCGCGACAGTCACAACCTGGTTTTTCGCGGTCGAAGCAATAATGGAAGCGGCCATACAGCGGAGTGGAAGCAGTTTGTTGATGTGACCTCCAACGCGGGCGCATCTCAATTCATCATCGGCAGTAGCCTGGATGGCGGGTCGTTTACGAACTGGCTGACCATCGCAGATTCCGGCAATGTCTCGCTTGGTAATATTATTGGCAGTTCGGCGACGTTCGGCGCAGGGGTCAGTGCCGACACGCTCAGTGCGGCAACCAGTCTTGCAGTCACCGGCACCTCCACAATGCGGGAGATTGATCCCCAAACAGACAATACTTATGCGCTGGGAACATCCGCAGCCAGATGGAAAACAGCGCATTTTGCGGGAACTGGCGTGCAGGTTCACAATGATGCGACAGATACTCTAAAAGTTTTGTTGAACTTTTCAGGGGCAAACGCTCAATTGGTCGCCGACTCGGCCACGCCACTGCAAATCAAAACTGGATCGAATAACGGTCTGTTCTTCAACACAAACGGAACGATCGGATACAACCTGGCTACGTCCACCTCTGGAAACGTGGATCTTCGCCAATTGGCCAACGGTGACACGATTCTTAACCTTCGTCGGCAAACGGACACTTCGCCAACCGGCAACGCAATCCGGTATCAGACGACGGCGGGGACGGACCTTTTCGTTATTGATACGACAGGGACCCAGACTGTTGGGACTGTTCCAACGGCTCGGCTGTCCGGAACGGTTTCCGCGTCGAATATGCCTGCCTTGACGGGCGACGTGACGACGACGGCTGGAAGTGTTGCAACGACGATTACCAACGGGGTTATCACGAATGCGAAGCTGGCCAACTCCGCAATTACAATCGCTGGAGCGTCTACAAGTCTGGGCGGAACAATTACCCAAGATACGATCACGGGACTATCTTCGACTGGAATCGTAAAACGAACGGGGTCAAACACGCTGGCGATCGCCACGCCCGGCACAGATTATGAAGTCCCGTTGACGTTCAGCACTGGCCTGACGCGCTCGACGAATACGATCACGGTAAACACCACTCAAAACCTTGCCAAGCTGTCCATCTTAACTAGCAATGGTTTTGTTAAGACATCAGGTGGCGACGGAACATTATCTGTTGACACCAACACGTACCTGACTGCTAACCAAGTGATCACCCTTTCCGGCGACGTGACGGGCAGTGGAACGATGGCGATTACAACGACGGTGGCGAATGTGCCGGATTCGGCATTGTCGGTCAACGTTCCGCTTTTGAACGGAGCTAACACCTTCGCGGCGGGTCAAAATGTCAGTGTTGATGATGCTGCAACCAATGCGCTTACAACACTGTTCGATTTGCGGCACTCTTCAACGGGAACTCCTGCCGCAAACTTTGGAACAAGCATCCGATTTGGCCTGGAATCCACAACAACGGTAAATCGTGATGCCGGCCGGATCAATGTTCAATGGACCACTGCAACAGATGCTTCGCGCGCGGCGAGCATGACCTTTCAGTTAACCAATTCTGGGACTGTTGCCACAAAAGCTACGCTTTCAGCCGCTGGCGATTTCACAATTACGGGGGCGTTTTCTGGTTCCGGTGCTTCAATTACCAGCCTGAACGCGTCGAATATTTCCTCTGGTCTTTTGGCGGCAACTCGCGGCGGAACGGGGATTGATACCCTTACATCTTCACCAACAGGCGTTCCCTTTATCCTCAGTGGTGTTTGGAGCGTAACGTCCAGTCCTGGAACAAGCAGCGAGTTTCTCGTGAACAGT
>CAZXHW010000898.1:0-3365 GCA_964639915.1 uncultured Heliomicrobium sp. | reverse complement strand
CAGTTTTACCGTTTCAGTCCGCTTTGGACGGAAGATCAACGCGATTGCGCCGGGCTGGTTCGGTTTGCCTGGCGCGAAGCTCTGAAAAAGCACGACCGCATCTGGTTTCAAGGGATGGGCGAAGGCTACGAACCTGTCGCGCCAGACGTAAAAGTAATTTCTCTGGAAAAGAATCCGCTTGGCGAAAAGCTGTTTCGGACGGAATTTGGCGTGTTTGCCAATGGTGATTTGCCAGGCAAATTTTCCGAATTTGCCGATGCCAAAACTCTGAAGAATTACAACGTTGAATTTATTACGCGAAACCGTCGCCAATTCAATTTGCTGCAACCGGGTGATTTGCTGTTCTTCCACCAGCCGTGGGTGCAGAAGTTTCCTTACCACGTGATGATTTTTTTGGGCGAAGCCAGGCAGGCCAGCGAAGGCGCAAACGATTGGGTGACGTATCACACAGGTTCTTCCGCCGATGACAAAGGCGAAATGAAAAAGGTCAGACTTTCGGTTTTGGATGGCCATCCGAATCCGCGCTGGCGACCGATTGAACGCAATCAAAACTTTCTGGGCTTTTATCGGCTCAAGATTTTGCAATGAACATTATGAAACTGCGAAAACTTCTCAGCACAGTCACTGTTTATGTTGTCGTGATTCTGGCAGCACTGTCAGTCGCCACTCTGAAAATGCGGGCGCAAGGTGATCAGCCAACGGCTTCACCAGTCGCTGAAGCCAGTCCGGCAGCATCGCCAAACGTTTCGCCGCAACCCGGAGCCACGCCTGTTAAGCCGCACTTTTCATTGGCGACGAATCGAACCTACGGCACGCATGAAAAAACGCGTGTATACATCAGCTACCAGGGAATTGAGTCGCTTGATTTTCGCGTCTACAAAATCAAAGACCCGTTCAAGTTCTTCAAACAGTTAGCAAATCCGCACACGATGGGCCAGGAAGATCGCGAGATGGTCAGCGAAGTCACCGAAACGCAAAATCGCAAACCATCGTTTCTGGAAAAGCTGCGCTCATTCAAAAGCGAAATCTATTTTGCATTCAAAGGCTATTTCCGCTCGCAAATTCGACGTGATGCCCGCACAGCTTTCAACGACAAATATCGCTCCGGCGAGCGCCTTCCGATTGATCGAGCCAGTTACGCCCAAGTTCCTTTGCTCAACCCGGATCAGCTTGAAGACAGCTTCAAACAGATTTTGACTCCACTGGATAATCGCTGGGACACACGAATGGTCGTGCTGGGGCAAAAATCACCAGGCGTGTATCTGGTTGAAGGCGTCAATGGCAAGCTGCGCGCATATACCATCGCCGTTGTTTCCGACCTGACGATGATCAGCAAGATTGCGCACGACGGCGAAGTGATGGTGTACACGGTGGATCGCAAATCCGGCGAACCGCGCGATGACGCAAACGTGCAAATCGTCAAAGGTAACAAGCTTTTGGCTGGCGGCAAAACGGGCAAAGACGGTTTGATGCGTGTCACCGTCAACCAACCGAAAGACGAAACCACCAATGACGCTGCCGCCGAACCCGAAGGCGAGGAAAATGTCGGTCCAGACGATTTTCTGATTCTGGCTGATCGCAAAGGTGATTTCGCCGTTTCCGATCTGGCTTCGTACTTTTTCAACTGGACGGAAGGGGAAGAGTCACCCGCAGGCAATCTGTCCAGCTACATTTACACAGACCGTCCCGTTTACCGTCCAGAGCAAAAAGCGTACTTCAAAGGCATCCTTCGCCAATTGACCGAAGGCGGATATCAGTTGCCGCAATCACGGGCGATTCATGTTGTGGTCACCGATCCCGACGGAAAAGAAATTTTCCAGAAAGATTTGACGCTAACGCCCCGTGGAACCTTTAGCGGGGAAGTAGACATTGCCGCAGGAGCGCCGCTGGGAAGTTATGGCGTCGTCGTTCATCTAAATGGCGTAGAAGCTGCGCGCGGATTTTTTGAAGTCGCCGAGTACAAGAAGCCCGAATACAAGGTCAAAGTTTCTACGCCAAAGCCTTTTGTCGCGACGGGGGAAAAGACCAAATTCACTGTTGAAGCCAAATACTTTTTCGGTTCGCCGGTCAAAAACGCTGATGTGAAGTATTACATCTACCGCTCGAAGTATTACCCCTGGTTTTGGGAAGAGGAAGACGATGGCATTGGCGGTAGCAGCGAAGAAGACGAGGAATCCGGCTACTACGGCTACGGCAACGACATGGTCAAAGAGGGTGAAGGACGGCTGGATGAAAAAGGACAGTTGGAAATTCCCTTTGACGTGCCGCAAGCCGGAGCCAATGAGGGACGCGATTTCACCTACCGGCTGGAAGCGATGGTCACAGATTCGGCTCGGCGGGAAATCGAAGGCAAGGCAAGTTTTGTCGGCACGCGTGGCAATATTTCGGTTCAAGCAAACACCGACCGTTACGTTTACTACAAAGGCGAAACGGCGAAAGTCCGCGTTCGCACACGCGATTACGCGGGCAAACCGGTTGCGGCCAAAGTCACGCTGAAATTTGCCGAAGTCCGCTGGGAAAAAGTTGAAAAAGAAGAAAACGGCTACAAATTCAACGAATACAAACGCAATCTGACCAACGTATCTTCCGGCGAAGTGACGACCAATGCCGAGGGCGAAGCGACATTTGATTACAAAACAACGGGCATCGGCGATTTCGACATCAATGCCGTCGTCACTGAAAACGGTCGCCAGATCGAACATGACGCCGGAAGTTTTTACGTCACCAGTGAAACCGACACCTGGGTTTATAACGCTTGGCGCGACGAAGGCTCGATCAAGCTTGTTACTGACAAGAAAACTTATAAGGTTGGCGAAACGGCCAAGATTTTGGCGATGTTGCCAACCGACAAAGTCCATTTGCTGGTGACAACGGAAATGGCTCGCGTGCTGGAAACTCGTCATGTTTACGCCGATAGCCGGGCCGTTGTGATTGATTTGCCGATCAAGGAAGCCTATTCGCCAAACATTCAGCTCAGCGTCGCTTATGTCAAAAATGGCGAAATGTTTGAACAGAGCAGAAATATCGCGGTTCCGGCGGTCAGTAAATTCCTGAATATCGAACTGATTCCCGACAAGCGAGAATACAAACCGCGCGAACCGGCTTCTTATCAGGTCGTCGCCAAGAACTCGGATGGCTCTCCGGCTGCTGGCGTCGAAGTCAGTCTGGGATTGGTGGATGAAGCGATTTACAGCATTCGCCCGGACGTTTCCGGCGACATTCGCCGCGCGTTTTATGGAACCCGATACACGCGTGTTTCAACGAATTTCGCCGCCGCATTTCAGTTCACTGGATATTCCGGCGACAAGAAAATTGATCTGGCGCAAAACAAACGTTCCTACCAATTGGCCGATTTCAAAGACGAC
>CAZXHW010000897.1:0-3372 GCA_964639915.1 uncultured Heliomicrobium sp. | reverse complement strand
ATCGGTGGTGAAGGGAACGCAGGCGGCGGCGGGGGCGGCGGAATCGGTATGCTGGTTCTGGTCGCAAACGGGTCTTGCTGGCTACCTGTTGCTGCCGGTTGAGCTGGTAGCGGTTCAATGCTGTTACGGCTTCGCGTCGCAAACGGATCGGTCTGCCCCTTTGCAAGCTGTGCCTTAACCCGTCGTTGCTGCCCTTGGGCTTGCGGGAAATCGTCGTTCTGCCGTTCCGATTGTGGCAACGTAAATTTAAGCGTTTCTATGTCTTCCTTGTTCATCTTTGACTCCCCTCCTTCTTTTAAGCCTGCGCCGGTAAGGGCGTTGTGGCCGCAACTTCGGTCTCTTTCGGACCCGCTTCCCACTTGATAATTTTCAGGTCCATCACCGCGATGGCGTACAAAGCTGGCACCAGCAGTTTGGTAACGTAGTTGGCCAGGATCAGCCCGCCGATCTGCGCGTAACACAGCCCTTCCCACAGCGGACCTCCGTTGTGCGCCAGCGGTATCAAGCCAAAAACTGTCGCTCCAACGGTAATCATCACCGGACGCAATCGTGCAATTCCGGCGTCAAGCAACGCTTCGCGCAACGGCGCGCCGTGCTCACGTTTTTCTTCGACAAAATCGAACAGCACAATGACGTGGGAAACGATCACACCAATCAAACTGGCAATTCCCAAGAACGCCATAAAGCCAAAGGGCGCTCCCATCAGAACCAGCGCAGCAAACGCGCCGACCAACCCGAACGGAATGGCCGAAAAGACCAGCAGTGGCTTGATCGCGTGCTTGAATTGCAAAACCAACGCCAGGAAGATTGCCAGCACAGACACCACCATCACGATCCCCAAATCCTTGAAGCCCTTCAGCCGCTCTTCCTGCTCTCCACCGATTTCCATTCGGTACCCTGCGGGCAGCGTCTTCGCGAATTCGTCGAGCGGCTTGCGCGTGGCTTTGAAAATCTGAGAAGGCAGCACGCCCGGAACCGGCACGCACGAAACAGTAATGGTTCGAAACTGATTGCGGCGGGCCAGCTTTGCGGTTTCCATCTGGTAATCAACTTTGGAAACCTGGCGCAACGGAACTTTGCTTGCGCCTTCCAGTGAATACACGTACAGGTTTTGAATGTCCGACAATTGCGCGCGCTCTTCCGTGCGCAGCCTCGCAACAACCGGAATTTGCTCGTCGCCTTCGCGCAAAGTTGTGACTTTGACGCCATTGATGCCTGCGGCAGACGAAGCCGCTACATCCAGGTTGGAAATGTTCGCTAGGTTCGCGCGGTCGGAATCCACTTCCAGGTTGGCGACAAAACTTTCCGCGCCCCAATCGTCGCGAATACGATCAGCCGTAGGAATTGCGCGAAAGATTGCTTTGACCTTTTCAGCCTGCGCGCGCAATGTCGCGACATCTTCGCCGGAAATGCGAATCGCGACTGGAATGCCGATGGGTTTGCCATTTTCAAGCTGACGCACGTCAATGCGCGCACCGGGGATGCTTGCGGATAGCGCTTGCTGTAACGGCGCGACAAGTTGAGAGGTGTCGTGCTTGTCCTTCACCTGAATTATGACTTGCGAATAGTTGAGTTGCGGCTGCTCCGGCGCAGCCGAATACCAGAATCGCGGACCGCCGCCACCAACAAAGGTCGTCAGCGAATGCAAGATTTCACGCGGTTTGCCGTCTTCGCCCAAGTGCTGCTGGCCATACTTGGTTGCAACATCTCGGATCACCGCTTCGGCGCGCTTGGCCGCGTCGTTGGTTGCAGACAATGGCGCGTCTTCCGGCAAGTACACATCCAGATACGACAGGTAAGACAAGTCTTTCGGGAAGAATTCCGTTTTGATCTGCGTCAGCAGCGCGCCACCAGCCAGCAGGAAGATCAGCGAAATACCCAGCACCTTCCACCGATGTTCCAGCGACCACAAACCGACTTTGTAATACAAGCCCGAAAAACCGCGCTGCCGCTGTTCTTCCAGGGATCGTTCCGGCTTTTTGCTTGGCCGCAGCAGGTAATACGCCAGCATCGGAATGAAGGTCATCGAAACAATGCGCGAAGCCACCAGCGAACACGCCAGTACAACCGGCAAGCTATAGATAAACTGTCCGACGCTGCCGCCAACCATCAGCAGCGGCAGGTACGCCACGATGTTGGTGACGGTCGCGTAAAAGATCGCACGCGCCAGTTTCGTCGGCCCCTGCCAAGCGGCTGTGGCGGGTTTCTGCCCGGCGGCCAGTTCGCGTTTGACGGCGTCGCTGGCGACCACAGGGTCGTCCACCAGCAAGCCAAGCGCGATGATCAAGGACGCGATGGAAACCTGCTGCAAATCAATGCCCAGCACCTTCATCATTCCAAACGTCATCGCCAGCGTCAGCGGAATCGAAAGCGCGACCAGCGCCGCCGAACGCCATTCGCGGAAGCCGATGAAAGCTATGATCACCACCAGAATGATGGCTTCCCACAGGCTGCGCATAAACAAGCCAATGCCTTCTTCAACCTGCAATGGCTGATCAGACGTGCGCACCATCAGCAAATCTTCGGGCAAGCGTTGTTTCAAATCTGCCAGTGCCTGATCCACCGCCTTGCCAAGCTCTGCAATCTGTTCGCCTGTTCGCATCTGTAGAGCCAGCGTGATGGCGCGTGTGCGTTGCCATTCGCCGTTTGCATCGCGCCAGGTATGGAAATTCAGATAGCGCGGCGGATCTTCGTATCCACGGTTGACGTCCACCAGATCGCGCGCGTAAACAGGCGTGCCCAGCGGCGAAGTCGCCACAACAACATTGCCAATCTCTTTTTCGCTTTTGAATTCCCCCGACGGATTGATCCCCAGGTTTTTGTCGCCAACTTCCAGCACGCCTCCGGGCAGTGTGATGTTGCGCGCACCCAGAATCTGGTTCAGCGCGGCTGGCTGTATGCCGTACCCGGCCAATCGTTCCTGCGAATAATCCAGGAAAACGCGCTCGTTCAATCCTCCAGCACGCGTGACTTTGCTGACCAGCGGTACGTTTTGCAGCGTACGAGCGACCAGGTCAGTGAAATCGTCCAGTTCGCGATAGCTGTATTTGTCAGTAGCGACTGGCTTCAACCTGGCTTCGGTCTCGTTCAGGTCGCGAATCACGACGGGCTTCCATACATCGGGCTGGAAACCAGCGAGCGGCAACTTCGTGTGCAGAAATTTTTCTGTTGCTCCCAGAATCGCTGCATCGTCGTGTTTTCCTTCCAGGTCAATGCCAATAAAACCCGCACCGCTGAAAGGACGCATATCGTCGGCAAAACCGGAGTCTTTCATGGATCGCGCGATCGCTTCACGCGCGGCGGCGATGCGATGTTGCGGGACAGAAGCTGGCAGACCCACCACCAAAGAAGCGCGTTCCGCCTGTGATGACT